>JAIOZF010000004.1 GCA_021740745.1 Crocinitomicaceae bacterium
TAAAAATCACATAATTGTTTGGTTTTTGCATTTTTTTAACACATCTGCACTAAATAGTTAAATAAAGCTCTGGGTCTCATGTTGAATTAGTGTGCAAGCACGGAAAGCATGGGGTTATAAATCAAATCAGCGAAATGATTCTTAAAATCACTAATCAGCAGACGCAAATACTAAAAAACTTTGAGAATAAATCTTTAGGTGTGATCCTCAATTATTAATTCTTATGGATGCTTGAGCGACCTAATCTATTGACAATATTGATACATGGCACGAAAAAGCAACATTACATAATTGACTTAATAATTGATTTTCAATAGCTCAAGCATGAATGCGAGAATCTATTAAAAATAAAATGGGAAACTTTCGCTTCCCATTTCGTGGTGATGGAGGGAATCGAACCCCCGACACAAGGATTTTCAGTCCTTTGCTCTACCGACTGAGCTACATCACCTAACCTTATTTGTGGGGGCAAAGATAACAACTTCTTTTTATCTCCAAAGAAACGAAGTGATTTTTTTTCGGAATTGTTCATGTATCTTTGCATGTATGAATACAAAAAATCAGGTAATCGTCTTAGATGCAGGCAATACTGCCGTAAAAATTGGTGTATTCAAAAATGATGAAATTAAACATGTTTTTAGAGTCTCATTTGAGGAATTTCAACCATTCATTGAAAAAAATGAGGTATTCAGGTCGATACCAGCAATCATTTCTTCTGTACTTACTACTGAAAAAACTACCGTACTAAAAATGTACTTTGACTACATTCATGAATTGTCTCCCAAATCAGTTTTGCCGATAGAATTAAATTACCTTACACCAGAAACGCTTGGCAAAGATCGTATTTGCAATGCTGTGGCAATTAACCAAATCAATCAACAAAACAATAGCGTGTCGATTGATATTGGAACTTGTTTGAAATTTGACTTTGTTTCGGACAAAGGTATTTATCAAGGTGGATCAATTTCTCCAGGAATTCAATTAAGGTATAAAGCATTAAATGATTACACAGATAATCTTCCTTTACTGAAGGAATATGGTAAATCAAAACTAATTGGTAAAGACACGCGTGAGTCAATTCATTCAGGAGTTATCAATGGAATAGAGGCTGAAATAAATAATTTGATGCATCGTTATATGGAGGAATATGAGGACTTAACGTTTTTTATGACAGGTGGAGACGCGAAGTACTTTGATTTCCATAGAAAAAGTAACATCTTTGTGGACGAAAATTTGACCCTTAAGGGATTGTTTTACATTTATTTGTTGAATGCGCACTAAAATTATTTTATCATTCCTGCTTTTTTCCTCTCTAAATGCGCTTGCTCAAAATGTGACGCATTCGCCATTTAGTTCCTTTGGATTTGGAGAAAGAACGTATGGAAATGATGCAGTTACTTCCGCTTTAGGTAAAGCAAATATCGCATTGGCAGATTCAATGTTTCTTAACTTTCACAATCCTGCAACATATCATCTATTAGCTGAAGGTCAACCGCTTTTTTCTTTATCCGCAGCAAGTCGACTATCAACTTATTCTCAAAATAACTCTTCTGTTTTTAGAGCGACAGGAATGATTGATCATTTTGCTTTCGGTTTTTCAATTAAAAAACTCTTCGGACTGACAATAGGATTAAAACCATATAGCAATCGTGGATACGACATCACTTCATCGGTTAAAGTTGGATCCGACTCTGTTCGCTATAATTATGAAGGAGTTGGCGGGACAAATGAAGCTTTTCTTGGCTTAACAAGCACTCTGCTCAAATGGAAAGGTGCACATTTGTCGGTAGGAGCAAATTTAGGCTACCTCTTTGGCACTGCAACAAACATTCGTAAAAGTTCAATTATTCAAAGCAATGCGTTCAATGGTGGTGTTGACGAAAAAGCAATGCGATTCAAATCAATCCACTATGAATTAGGCGCATACTACAAGCAAAATATCACTCCTTTACAAACCTTAAGTTTAAGTGCTGTTCTAGAACCTTCACAACAAATCAATGCATTCCAAAGTGAAACATTGTACGATGCTGGAAACGTGAATAACCAATTGACCTATTCGATGTTGTATGACACCTCGAATGTTCAAGGAAACATTACCTTAGCTCCTACTTATTCGCTTGGATTTGCGTACTCATTTAGAACAAGTGCTCAAAACAACTCAAAATACACGCGAAATTCTGAGTGGATGTTAACGGGGTCATACAGTTCAACAGATTGGTCAAAATACCGAACAGCCTTCAATTCTGTTGAAATTTCATATAGCTACTCAGCGACTTCAAAGATTTCAATTGGCTTTCAATACACTCCTGAAACAAAATTCATTGAAAACTCTGTCAATACTAATTTATTTGAAAGAATGCGTTATCGTGTTGGCTACTATAACTTTAGCCTACCATATACTGACAATGGACTTTCAACATCAGAATTTGGCACAACATTTGGTTTAGGGCTGCCAATCGTTGCTCAACAAGCACTCTCCTCCATCAACCTTGGAGTTACTTATGGAAAAAGAGGTAATGCTGATGCAACTGGATTAAATGAATCTTTTGTTGGTATAAACTTTGGAGTAATAATTTCACCATCGTTTTATGACAGATGGTTTAGAAAACGAAAACTAGATTAAATACACAGTAAAATGAAAATTGCAAAACTATTATTCGGAACTTTATTCATCTCTGCAGCATTCGTTGCGAGCGCTCAAGAAGAAACGGAGCAAGAAAGAGAATGCAAGCGTATGCGCTTTTTAGCAGGTGAAGAGTTGAAAATCAAAAACTATGCGGCAGCGACTGCCTATTACGTTAAAGGTGAAAAAATTTGCGGCGGGTACGATAAAGCAAATTATGATCGTATGATTGGAACAATCAGTAACACAATCGCAACTGAAACTGATAAAGCAAAGAAAAGTGCTTATATCGACACGTTGGTTGGTGTTTATGAAAGAACCGAAGAAAAAGGAGTGTACGATGTTGCGAATGATTTGAAACGTGCTACTTACATTATCCAAGCTTCAAAGCCAAATAGAGCTAAAGCTGATGAGTTGTATGCTCGCGGAATTCACAAGGAAGGTACAAGTGCAACTGAAGCGCACATCTCTTATTACTATTATAACATGTACAATTTGTTCACTGAAGCAGCAGCTGACAAAAAACCAGCGATGAAACAACGTTTGATAACAGAATATTTCTTCTTATCAAAATTGATTTCTACTGCTAACATGTCAGTGAAAGCACAAGAAAACTTAACAACTTACTTTAATGGTGTAGTTAAATCATGTGATGATATACTTCCAGATCTTAAAGGATTTATGAACTCATTTCCTCAAGAAGTTGAAGCAAAAAAAGCAACAGTAAATAACTTCATATCTTTATTAGAAGCAAAAAATTGCACGTTGAGCAAGGAATACGAAATGTTGATTGATACATTAATCAAAATTGACCCAAGCATAGGCGCAGTAGAAGCTAAAGCTAAATTACTTACGTCAAAAAAGAAGTACAGCGAAGCTATTGGTGCATATAGAGATGCAAAAGGAATGACTACTGATGCTGATAAAAAAGATGAACTTGATTACAGAATATTAGTTATAATGTACAGCGAACAAAACAGCTACAAATCTGCTTACAATGCTGCATTAAATGCTTCAGGAAAATACAAAAGTGAATCGCTAAAGATTGCTGCACAATGCGTTGCTAACATGGCGAATGGATGCGGATCAAGTACGTTTGAAAGAAAATGTAACTATATCTATGCCGCTCAATTGGCAGATCGTGCAGGTGAAGGTGGCTTAGCTGCTAAATACCGCGCTGCTGGTCCAAGTCAAGACGAAGTTTTTGAAAACGGTGGAGCATCAACTGTAAGCTTATCATGCTGGGGCGTTACTGTTTCAGTGAAATAAGTTGAAAAAAATAAAACATATTTCAATCCTATATTTGGTTCCTGTCAGCTTTTTGCTGACAGGAATTCTTTTTTCGTGTGTCAACGATTTAGAGACAATACAAAAAGTAACATATGACCCAAAGGCTCCCAACGAGGTGACCAAAAACTTAAAAATGTTCTACACTGATTCAGGTTATGCGCGAATTGAAGTTTATGCTGGCTTGGCAGAAACTTATTCCAAACCAGAACCAATTACGAAATTAAAAGACGGATTGAAGGTTAATTTCTTCTCCTCACAAGGAGAAATAGTTAGCACTTTAACTGCTCTTTATGGGGAAGTTAACTTTTCAAAAGGATTATTGTTTGTTAAAGATTCAGTGCGACTTGTTAACTTAGAAAAAAAGCAACGTCTAGAAACTGAGATTTTATTTTGGAATCAAAAAGACAGTTCAATTTATACGAATTCTGATGTAATTGTTAAGTCACCACAAGGAGTGCTTTATGGCAAAGGAATCCAAACTAAACAAGATTTTAGTTACTATGAATTCTTAAAACCATACGGAAAGATAAAATTTTAAACTTTATACAATGAATACTTACAATAAAATAATGCTCTATTTTTGGTTAGCAGCAGCCATTATCATCTTTGTTTTTATTTCTTACATGTCTTATACGGACGGAATTAAAAAATGGGGATTCTATTATGTTTTTGTTGTTACATCTCTGTCAATGTATTTATTCAAAAAATGGATGATGAATAGAATGGAGAAGCACCTTAAATATATGGAAGAGCAAAAAGCAGCAAAGAAATAATCACGTTTCCTTTTATCATCAAATTAGAGCGTTCTTCTTTGTTTGTTTCACTTAAACATAATTTTCAAACACGAATGAGATTCATTCAGTACATTTAAACTGATATTATATCATTTTGAACGTAACTATTGATTGACTTTCACGTCTTTAAGTATATGAAATTTCTGAAATTCACTTTTTTCTTGTTTTTCCTATACACCTCAAATTCAGGTTGGGCGCAGCAAATTATTAGTGGTATCGTATCAGATGAACGAAATCTACCAATTCCCTTTGCAAAACTCTTTGTAAAGAATAGTGCCGAACAAAGAACAATAGCAGATGCAAATGGCTATTATGAATTAAGCTTGTTTCCAGGTGAGTATTTCATTGTTTATTCTGCAACTGGATATGATAGCCGTGAGACTTATTTCGTAATGAATGATGCACCTCTCAAACGTGATCTTCAACTATTTCCTACAAAAATTCAAGATATTGAAGATGTAGAAGTCTCGGTTAAAAAAACCAATCCAGGACGTGAAATAATGCTGGAAGTTGTGAAAAAGCGTGACCAAATAAACCCTTGGAATTACGCTCACTCGGTTGACGGATACATCAAAGCAACTGAAAAAATTGATCGCAAGGAACCCAAAGAGAAAGATAAAAAGAACGATGAACCAGAAATTGATCCAAACGGAATTGAAGATCCTTTCGCTGCAGAGAAGAAGAAACAAGAACAATTAGCAAATGACATGAACCTAGTAGAAGTTCAATTCAATCGCTATTATGTCCCACAAAACAAAGTCAAAGAAATTAGAAATGCCTATGAAAAAAGGGGTAATGATCGAAATCTGTACTATACAACCACTGTTAAATCGAATTTCAATTTCTTTGAGAATCTATTACACTTAGATGATTTACATCAAACACCTGTTAGTTCGCCTATTTCAGGTCCAGGTATTCTTTCATACAAATACAGGTTGGAAAAACAATATGAGGAAGATGGACATTTAATCCACCTCATCAAAATCATCCCAAGAAGTACTTCTACAACAACTTTAGAGGGTTATATTTGGGTGATCGATTCATTGTGGTTGGTGCAGAAGTTAGAATTGACAATGCAGAAAGGAAATCTTTTGGTCTATGACTATTTTACAATTACACAAGAATTTGACCATCCCGGTGATACACTTTGCGTATTGAAAAATCAGGTGCTGAATTATGGAGTGAAATACAAAGACGAAACATCAACTTGCATTACGTCTGCTACATTTTCAAATTACGTTTTCAATCCGACTTTTGCTAATAAATTCTTCAACAATGAACTTGCTGTAACCGAGAAAGAAGCATATGACAAAGATACAAGTTTCTGGTCGCAAACAAGAACTGTAGAATTAACAGACGAAGAAAGAGCCTATATCATTGCAAAGGATAGTATTCATGATTATCAAAATCGCAAGGAATACCTTGATTCCATTGATGCAATTTTCAACAAAGTGACTGTACTTAAAGTTTTATGGTTTGGAGTAGATCATCGAAATAGAGACAAACGATACCAGTGGACAATAAGTTCAATTGCGGCAGTTGCGCGTCCTTTATATATTGCGGGACCAAGAGTTGCTCCGAGCTTCTATTATTTCAAAAAATGGGCTGATGAACGCTCGATTGATTCATATATAGAAACATCATACGGTTTTCTTAATCAGGATATTAAAGGTAGAGGATGGATTAGGTACCGATATGCTCCTTTTCATTTTGGAACTGCCCGAATTTCATTTTCCCATGAATTTGATGCTATTCGGAGTTTTGATGCCATTACTCAAATCTATAAACGAGAAAATTTCATCGAAACTACAATGCTCAAACTTGGGAATGAGTATGAACTCTTTAATGGATTTTATGCGGATGCCGAATTTAGTTTTGCCGAAAGAAGAAGTTTAGATGGATATAAATTCGTTGAAATATTCGACGAAAGTATACCTAATAATGATCCCTTGGCTTTTGAATCTTATCAAGCTCTAATTGGTACCTTAACCTTAAGTTATACTCCCAAGCAAAAATATATGCGTGAGCCCAATCGCAAGGTTTTGTTAGGTTCTAGTTTTCCAACATTTTATGCAACCTACGAAAGGGGTATTCCTGGATTGTTTGGAAGTGATGTCAATCACGAATATGGTCGCGCAGGAATTATGCAAACATTTAAAATTGGGACAATTGGAACATCAAGTTATCACTTACTCGCTGGAAAATTCCTAAGCTCGAAGGTTTTAAAAGTAGCAGATTTCAAGTTTCAACGAAGAAGTGAACCGATTTGGTTCTCAAATCCTCTTTATTCCTTTCAAGGTTTAGATTCCTCCTTGCCTTCAAAGGATATTTTTTATGAATTTCATTTTGTTCATCACGACAACGGCTCGATTATCAATAAAATACCTTTCATGAAGAAAACAAGAATAGGATTGGTAGCGGGTTTTGGAGCTTTATATGTGAAAGAGTTTGATTATCAGCATTATGAAATATTAGCGGGTTTAGAACGAAGCTTTAAATTTTCAAAACGTCGCCTGCGAATAGGTATTTATGGTGTGCTTTCAGATGGGAATAAAACTGCCCCTAACGCAACATGGAAAGTATCTTTTGCTGTTCTTGATGACCGCAACATGAAATGGAATTTCTAAGTTCGGATTTTCACCCAATTTCTTCATTTCTATTTTTTATATTTGCTTAAAAATTACAGCGCATGTACTCAAAAATGAAAGATTATCTTCAATCGGAATTAAAGTCAATTGAAGAAGGTGGAATTTTCAAACGTGAAAGAATCATTACTACACCTCAAGGGGCAAAAGTAAAAGTTCAAAGTGGTGAAGAAGTTGTCATCATGTGTGCGAATAACTACCTTGGTCTTTCATCGCATCCAGGAGTTGTTGAAGCTGCTAAAAACACGCTTGATACACATGGATACGGTATGTCATCCGTTCGTTTTATCTGCGGAACACAGGATATTCATAAAGAATTAGAAGCGAAAATTGCTAAATTCTACGGAACTGAAGATACTATTCTTTATGCTGCTGCTTTTGATGCAAATGGTGGTGTTTTTGAGCCTTTATTTGGTGAAGAGGACGCTATTATTTCGGATGAATTGAATCACGCTTCAATTATTGATGGAGTTCGCTTATGCAAGGCTCAACGCTACAGATACAAACATTCTGACATGGCTGATTTAGAAGCACAACTAATCAAAGCACAAGATCAACGTTTTAGGATTATTGTAACAGATGGTGTTTTCTCAATGGATGGCGATATCGCTAAAATGAATGAAATCTGTGACCTAGCCGATAAATATGATGCTTTAGTTATGACTGATGAATGTCACTCTGCTGGATTCATTGGAAAAACCGGTAGAGGTGTTCCTGAATATCATAATTGTATGGATCGTGTGGATATTATAACTGGAACCTTAGGTAAGGCGCTTGGTGGCGCAATGGGTGGTTATACAACTGGTAAAAAAGAAATTATTTCGATTCTTCGTCAACGTTCACGTCCCTATTTATTCTCTAATTCATTAGCACCTGCGATTGTTGGTGCATCGAACAAAGTATTTGACATTTTAAGTTCAACAACCGAACTAAGAGATAAATTAGAAGCAAATACCTTGTATTTCAAAAAGCACATTATAGCTGCCGGATTTGATATCAAACCAGGTGATTCACCGATTGTACCTATCATGCTTTACGATGCAGCGCTTTCACAACAATTTGCAGATGAATTATTGAAAGAAGGTGTTTATGCAATTGGCTTCTTTTACCCAGTCGTTGCAAAAGGAGCAGCACGTATTCGTACACAAATCTCTGCTGCACATAGTATTGAAGATCTAGACAAGGCGATTGCTGCGTTCATTAAGGTGGGGAAAAAATTAAACGTTATTTCATAAAATAGCTTTTCTTAACATTTTAAATTGATTTAATTAATTAATATTGTTGGAATGGTAAAATGGTCCAAAATAACATCTCTTTTCTTTTTGTCACTTTTTATGTGGCAATTGGTTGTTTTGTTCGCATCCCATGTGATTAATCCACAACTTTTTGAGTCAAACCAATCAACCATTCAGTATAATCAACTAGAACAATCTTTTGAATTAAGTGCAGATTGTGAAATACTTGACTCTCCTTCAAATCAATTAGTGGAAGAAGTGTTAGAAGAAGAAATTGAATTAGCTGAAACAGACTTTATTTTTGCTCAAATAGAAATAGTTGATTTTCAAACATACTACCTAGTAAACGATTACCATTCTGTTTTAACCTCTGATTATATCCCCCCTGAAACGACCGTTTAACAAATTTTCTTTATTCGTTAAATAATTTATGTCGTTTTTTTATGAAAAATTTATTCTCCAATTGGAGGCATGATTTGCCTTCTAGTTTGGTTGTTTTTTTAGTCGCTTTGCCGCTATGTTTAGGTGTTGGACTAGCATCAACAAAAGTTGATGGAATTGATGGTATGCCCAACATCTTTTCAGGTATTATTGCAGGGGTTGTTGGTGGTATTGTTGTTGGATTTTTAAGTGGTTCTCGTTTGGGCGTTTCTGGTCCAGCAGCCGGATTAATTACCATTGTTTCAGCTGCTATTATCACATTAGGTAGTTTTGAAGCTTTTGTTTTGGCAGTAGTAGTTTCTGGAGTTATTCAAGTAATTGCTGGATTTATCGGTGCTGGAATTTTGGGTAATTATTTTCCTTCTTCTGTCATTAAAGGTATGCTTGCCGCCATTGGAATCACCTTGATATTGAAAGAAATCCCGCACGCCCTCGGCTATGATGCCGATTTCATGGGTGATGAATCATTTCTTCAACCAGATGGACATAACACGTTTTCAGAATTGATGTACGCGTTGAAGTCATTGCATCCAGGAGCTGTAACGGTGAGTATTTTATCACTTGTTATTCTCGTTCTTTTTGACAAACCATTTCTGAAAAAGTTTGCCGTTTTCAAAATCCTGCCTGGCGCCCTTTTCGTCGTTGTTTTGGGAATAGTAGCCAATTTACTTTTCGTAAAAATTGATCCTTCTTGGGTAATCAGTGGTAAACACCTGGTGAAGCTTCCAGTTGCAAATTCCTTGAATGAATTAGGTTCCTTCCTGACCATGCCTAATTTTACCCATCTTACAAATCCAAATGTGTATATAATCGGAGGTACAATTGCATTAGTGGGGAGTTTAGAATCGCTCCTAAGTGTTGAAGCAACCGACAAACTTGATCCAGAGAAACGCTACACCCCAACAAACCGAGAATTGAAGGCACAAGGAGTAGGAAATATTGTTTCTGGCTTATTGGGTGGTTTACCAATAACTCAAGTAATCGTTAGAAGTTCTGCCAATATTAATTCGGGTGGAAAGAGCAAATTATCAACGATTCTCCACGGTTTGCTCTTATTGCTTTCTGTGATTTTCATTCCGTGGGTTTTGAATATGATTCCTTTAGCATCCTTAGCAGCGATTCTTTTGTTGGTGGGTTATAAATTGTCAAAAATTTCACTTTATAAACAAATGTATAAAATTGGTTTTGAGCAATTTATACCATTTATCGCAACAGTCATAACTGTTCTATTTACCGATTTATTAACCGGAATAATGGTCGGAATAGCTTTTGCAATTTTCTACATTCTTCGCAAAAATTACCGTAACAATTTTACTATTGAAGAGGATAAGGATAAACTAGTTGTCCGAGTAATCTTGTCTGAAGAGGTTACATTCTTAAATAAAAGTGGTATTTTAGAATTTATTGACAGCCTCGAAGAGAATTCTCAACTAATAATTGACGGATCGAATTGTACTAAAATAGATTACGATGTGTTAGAAATTATTGAAAATTTCAAACAACATGGTTCTCAATTAAAAAATATAACACTTGAAACTATTAATATTCCAGAAGTAAGAGTTTCTTCTGGACATTAAACTTAAATAAAATGGAAAAATATTATAACCAGTTAATCGAGAACAACAAGGAATGGGTAGCTTCAAAAACTAAAGTTGATCCAGAATATTTCAAACGTCTAGCAAATGGTCAACAACCACCCATACTTTGGATTGGTTGCGCTGATAGTCGAGTACCAGCAAATGAAATTATTGGGGCTCAGCCAGGCGAAGTATTTGTGCATCGCAATATTGCAAACATGGTTATACATACAGACATGAGTATGTTAAGTGTGCTGGATTACGCTGTAAATGTTTTAAAGGTGAAACATATCATCGTTTGCGGTCACTACGGATGTGGTGGAGTTGCGGCAGCAATGACGAATAAACATTTTGGTTTAATCGATAATTGGATTCGTCACATTAAAGATGTTTACCGTTTTCATCACGAAGAATTAAACTACATCAAAGACGAGAAGGCGCGATTAAATAGATTTATTGAATTGAATGTGGTTGAACAAGTAAATGACCTTGCAAAAACATCTATCATTCAAAGTGCTTGGGAGAAAGATCAAAAAATTCATATTCACGGCTGGGTTTACGATGTTGCTGATGGATTTGTAAAAGACTTAGGAATCAATTTGACAGATAATAACAGCTTACAAGATGTATATCAATTAGAGATTTAATATCTTTAGGAATCAAAGTAACATATGATTCCTGCAATTCAAGAATTAGCTGTCTTATATAAAGCAGCAGCAGATAGTGAAAGGTCCCTTACCATGTCGAAATACATGAAGGGACTTTTTGTTTTTCATGGTATACCATCTCCAAAAAGAAAAGATATTCAGAAAGAATGGTACAATTCAATAAATAAAAATGGGAATGTTGAAATACGCACTTTAATACTTGAATTATGGATTCAAAACGAACGTGAATTTCATTATGCGGCTATAGATTTACTCATTCGTCAACCAAAAAAATTCATTCTAGCCAGTGATAATGAGCTGATGGAATACCTTATCACAACACATTCATGGTGGGATAGCGTCGATTTGGTTACAGCGCATTATGTTGGGAATTATTGCAGTCAATTCCCCATTGAAGGCGCGAAATTAATCGAAAAGTGGAGGAAGTCTGACAATATGTGGTTGAACCGTTCTTGTTTGCTCTACCAATTGAAATATAAAAAAGAGACTGATTTTGAAATGCTACGCTCCTTGATTGAACAATATCAGAAAAAAAAGGAATTTTTCATTCAAAAAGCAATTGGTTGGAGTCTTCGTGAATATTCAAAAACAAATCCAGTAGCTGTTAAAGCGTTTATTGAAAAAGTTAATTTACAAGGCTTGGCGAAACGCGAAGGTTCCAAGTATCTTTAGGCTCTGTCACAGGACTCTTCGTATATTTGTAAAAAATAGATAAATGGCACTAATTAAAACCTGCAGAGGTACTACTCCTCTTTTTGGAGAAGATTGTTGGTTTGCGGAAAATGCAACGATAATTGGCGACGTGATTATGGGCAATCAATGCTCCGTATGGTTCAATGCAGTTGTTCGAGGAGATGTAAACTCTATTCGAATGGGCAACAAAGTGAATGTGCAAGATGGTGCTGTTATTCATTGTACTTATGAAAAGACGAAAGTAAACCTCGGAAATAATGTTTCAATCGGTCACAATGCACTCGTTCATGGTTGTACTGTAGAAGACAATGTTTTGATTGGTATGGGAGCAATTGTTATGGATGATTGTTACATCGAATCCAATTGTATTATCGCCGCAGGTGCCGTTTTACTGGAGGGTACTAGAGTTGAATCATGGAGTATTTATGCCGGTGTTCCTGCGAAAAAGGTAAAAACACTTTCACCTGAATTGTTTAAAGGTGAAGTGCAACGGATTGCTGATAATTATGTGAAATACTCGAGTTGGTTTAAGGAATAATTGGAAACTTGAGACTGAAGACTAGGAACTAGGGATTTGAAATTGGTGGTAAGCATGAAAAAAGATATAGAAACATACGAAGACGTGTTACATTTGATTACCAAATTCTATGACCGATTGTTGGTAGATGAGCAAATTAGTCACTTTTTTATTGAGTTAGATTTGGAAAAACACATCCCTCATGTTGCTGATTTTTGGGCTTTCGTCTTAATTGATCAAACTGGATATGCAAACAATATGATGACAGCCCATTCGAAATTGGAATTAAAAGCAAGCGATTTTGAACGATGGTTAGCACTTTTTCACGAATCAATAAATGAATTGTTTGAAGGTGAAAAAGCAACTTTAGCAATTGAGCGGTCAAAACTAATTGCATGGACAATGAAATCCAAATTATAGATTTTTTTAATCACTTTATTTGGACAATGATTATTAACATTTACAAGAGAAATTGATTATATACTAAAACAAAAAGTCATGAGTAAATTATGGACAATTATTTTTCTCTGTATTTCGCTTAGTGCATTGGCGCAACGCGGTGCAAATCCGGAAGTAATTTCTTCTTCTAAAAGCACTACAGGAACAACTTATGCGCTCGTAATGGGTGTCTCTAAATACGAAAATCCCAATATTCCAGAATTAAAATATGCTGACATAGATGCACTCGTTTTTAGAGAATACCTTCTTTCTACAGGTATTAAAGAGGAAAATGTATACACATTGATAAATGAAAATGCCAAGAATGCCTCATTTTGGAGTACATTAAATTATTTGTCTGATCAGGTTAAAGAAGGTGATGTCGTCTACATTTACTTTAGTGGGCATGGAGATGTGGAAAGCAAAACAATCGTTCAAGATGCATACCTACTTCCCTATGATTCGCCCTATACTGTTTATCCAATGGGCGCTATTGGTATCATTTATTTAAAAAGTTGGATTTCAACATTTTCGTCAAAAGGTGTTCAAACTATTTTTATTGCTGATGCATGTAAAAGTGGAAATTTGATTGGTGGACGAGAGGGAATGGAAGCGACGGCCAATATTCTAAAAGATAAATGGCAGGATGAGATAAAGATTGTTTCATGCCAACCTGGTGAACTTTCACTTGAAGGTGAACAATGGGGAGGCGGCAGGGGCTTGTTCTCGTATGAACTTATCAATGGTTTATCAGGTCTTGCTGATAAAAATAAAGATGATGAGGTAACTTTGCGTGAGCTAAACCTTTATCTATTAGAAAAAGTACCTGAACAATCAGGAAGGAATCCACAAAATCCAATGCTAATTGGAAATTATGAGGCAACAATTGCATTTTCCAATAAGCAATTTATCGATCAAAATAGCGATTCAAAGGATCTAAAAATAACTTCAGATAAAAATAATGCCGATGCACTCGCCGTAAAAGGTATTCTGAACTCGAATGCACTGAGAAGTGCAAACGATATTGTTTATCAGAGTAGCGATAACCAATCCATGAAACTATACAACGAATTCAATGGATTGTTAAAGGAAGGTAAATTAATCTCCTACTACCCACCAAGTGCCTATTCCATTTATCAAGATCTTGAAAAATTAAATGGTGATCCTAAGCTCGTCGAATCAGCGAAACTATTATTATCTGAGCGCATAATGCAGGATATTCAGAAATTTGTTCGATTCATAATTGGTGATATTGGTGAGAATGAACATGGTCCACTTCAAATAATTAATATCAGCTTGGAGGCAACCATTTTACGGGAAATGATTGGCGATAAAAAATTGATCGAAAGTGGCAATTTTGCAAGGGTTCTATTTTCCGAGGCCTGCCGGTCACTGCATAAGTTCGTCAAAGATGATGATTTGCTTATGCCTAAGGAGCTTGCAATAATGAAATTAGACACTGCTTTATCTATGGACAAAGGTGCAGTTTATGTGAATTGTTTGAAAGGAATGATTTTCGAATTTGAATTTTACAATGAAGAGATTGCACTGAACGAATACAAAATAGCAGTGGCCAATAATCCCAATTTCAGGATTGCAAGAAATATGCTTTTAATGCGTTTCGCGGAAAACAAAGATTACGCTTCTATCCTTGACTATACGAAAGATCAACGGAATAATTTACTGAATATTCTCTATTCCTGCATCGCATTTAAAAATCTAAACATGAACGATTCAGCAAAAGTATATCTTGCAAAAATTCAATCAAGGACTCATATACCAGCGGATCCCAGAAAAGAATTCGAAACTTGCTCAGAAACTGGTGACTTCTTAATTAACGAGAGAGATCTGGAAAATGCAAAATACTATTTTGAAAAAGCATTAAAAAGTCTTGAACGCTGCTGTGGAGTTAATGAAGAAGATTTATCTTATTATTTTGAAAACGTTGCGTTGTTAAATTACAATTTAGCATGTCTGTATTCACTATTATTGGACGTGGATAAATCCTTATTCCACTTAGAAAAATGTCTAGCAGCAGGATGGACAGATATTGCTTGGTTAATGAAAGATGAAGATCTTAATTTCATTAGAAAATCAAAGAAATTCACCCTATTTTTTGATAAAAACCCAAATGCATCTTATAATTTAGCCTGTTTTTATGCTCTATCAGGACAACAAAAAGAAGCATTGAAACAACTAGAAAAGGCTTTTTCTGCAGGCTGGTCAGATTTTGATTGGTTAGAAAAAGATTCTGATCTAGCAACGATTAAAGAAACAAAGAAGTTCAAAGCTTTATTGAAGAAATATCGCAAAAAGTAAACATACAAACTCAAAGGAAATAAATAAGTAATATAGAAAATTCCCTATTTTTAACTTTATTCAACGCTAAAACTTTATTTAGAGAATGACCTATTTGGAAATACTATTTTATACTGTTTTAATCCTAATTAGTGTTTTAGTTGCTTACTTGGTGCTAATTATCGCTTTGATGGGAATGGGACTTAATAATAAATTCGCTCCTCCGGCAAAGCAAACAAACATGCATGAACGAATTTTTAATAGAGTCGTAGGTGTTCTTATGCGTTATGCAAAATTCTTTAAAATAAGTTATTACGAAATCAATATCATTGTCTATTATTTCCTAGTCCCATTCAGTTGGCTAGTATTAATCGATTGGATTTTTAACTTTCATTATCTGAAAATCGGCTTTATCCTTTTTTGCATCGGATTTGCTTTCCTTTGTAAGGATTTTAGCTCCTTTTCAATTCGGCTCTATAAACAATCAGTCGATTTCCTCAATTATTTCAATCGCTTCGGTAGTAATTATGTTGCCTCATCTGTATGGATCTGCGTTGTTGTTCCCGTTCTTATCTATTCGACGTTGATTTACTTTGTGATATATTAATAATTTACATGTTTACATTGAGTTAAGTTAATGATGCATTCATCAGAAAACATTAACTTTAAAACAATGGGATTATTAATTACCGTATATGGGTTTGGAGAAGTAGGCAGCTTGGTAGCTGCACTCATCAATTCTAATTTTTCCAACTGCACCTTGAATGTAATGAATACCAAAGAACAAGTGAGCGGCAGAATTCTTGATCTTCAGCATGCAGCAGCTTGCAACAACAATCAAGTAATACACAATTCACAGTCTAGCATTCCTCTTTCAGATTTTATAATTTACGCGGCAGGTTTCAGTAATGCACACGGTGAAAGCAGAAATTCAGTTGCCTTGAAAAATAAACAACTGGTTTATAAACTGTTTTCTAAGATTTCTTTTACTTCGAAAATAAAAATAATTGCTATCACCAATCCCGTTGATCCAATTTCGTATTGGATTCATGATGCTGTCAAAGGGAAAGCGACCGTAATTGGAACGGGGACAGCCTTAGACACATTTCGATTAAAACACATATTAAGTGATCATTTTCTAACAAAACTAGCGAACGTAACTGCTAAAGTCATTGGAGAACATGGCCAGCATATGATTCCTCTTTTCTCTCAGAGTAAAATTGAAGACAAATACCTTATTGATGTTACCAATGATGATGAACTAAAAGCAATTGAAGAAAAATTGGTCAAATCTGCCTTCGAAATTAGACAAACAGAAGAGGCTACAAAATACGGAATCGCTCAAACTTGTCTAGAACTGATTCAAGCATTTTTATCGGAAAAACCAATATATTTACCCGTATCAATTGGCATAACCGAAGAATTGCGAAGAGAATTTGAATGTAAATTGCCTCTTTTTATTAGCCTCGATTGCGTAATCTCCCAAGAGGGTATTAAAATCTCAAGCTTAAAGTGTTCATCTAAAGAACGATTTAACCTGAAATTAGCAGCAAATGCAATCGAAGAAATAATTTTGACTACTAGCGAATAACAGTTACAAAACCATGGTATTCTTCTCTTCCAGAATAAGCTGGTTTGAAATAGACAAGGTATGTATAAACGCCGTCTTGAACGTCTTGACCTGATTTAGAATCTATTCCATCCCAAGTAACATTGTTTGGTCCAAATGTATGAACAAGATTGCCCCAACGATTAAAAATATAACCCTCTTCAACCATTCCTCCTTGGAAAACAATAGCGAACGTATCGTTAATTAAATCATTGTTCGGAGTAAAAACGTTTGGAATAAATATAACCGGGGGCTCAATAATGCAATTTTGAAAATCAACTTCAATGGTATGGTTATAAAAACATCCGTCTGCTGTTTGCTCTTGTTGAGAATATAGACCATCGTTAAAAATCCACTGATTAAAAACGAACGTAGAATCAAATTCACACAATGTTCGCGTCTCAAAAATATCCTCTGCAACGTAAATAGCTAAATTAATAATATGAGTACTATCACAGCCACTTATATCCGTGTATCCCATTGAAAATTGACCTTCACTATTCTCCCAATTTCCAAAAATAAGACTCGAATCCCCTGGACAAATATTTCTTGTTTCATTAGTGATTTGAGGCGTGCATCCCTCGGTAACTAATATGGTAATGCAATCTTGATCAGCACATGCACCTGCACCTAATGAATAACAAATACTCCATGAACCTATTCCTGCAATTTGCGGATTAAACACACCTGAAGCGCTTAAACACGTCCCACAATCTGATGTCCAAGTACCTCCATTATTTATCGCTACAATTTGTTGCGTTACATCTGTATTTGTGAAAGGTCCAGCAGGATTAATACTAGCATTTGCTTGAGAAGAACCTGCAGTGATTGTAATCGTTTCTGTCACAGAACAACCATTTGCAGTAGTAACTTCAACAGAGTAAACACCTGGACAAACATTCGATATACTGGAGGTAATAGATCCGTTCGACCATAAATAAGTATAGGGTGCTTGACCATTAACAGGAGTTGCAAAAGCTGATCCATCACATGCATTCTCACATGTTTCTCCAACTGAACTCAAGTTAAGCTCAAATGGATTTGGGGCACATTGAGGATTCATTGCACCTATCCATGCGATATTTGCAGCGTTATTGGGGTATCCTGGAGTTTCATTCACAAAAACATCACCACTCGCCCAATTTGCTTGTGAAGTCCAAACATTTGAGACTGTATTTACAAAAGAGAATACTTTATCCGCTGCTGAACCACTAAAATAGATTCCTGTACCATTCGTGTTGTTTCCCCAACTAACCGAATGATTTGGAATTCCTGTAATTATATTAGGTAGTTGAAAAGAATCATTCGTATTACTCATTGCTAAGGGATTCCAACTTCCTCCTGCAACCCAAGATGCATCAGGCGGATAAGACGAATTTGTTGTAGAAGGACTAACTGTTGTTTTTTCTAATAAGGTTGATGAAGAAGGAATGATTAATGTGCAATTTCCGTCCGTTAACGAAAGATCATCTGAAGGAACACCAGGATTCGTACTGCCATCATTGTATATTAAAATGAGTGTACCTTGAGGAACACATTGCCAAAAGGAAATATTTGCGAAGCGCACAGCCCCACCGGCAATTCCGGTTCCTGCACCAGTTGCAAAATAACCATTGTTGTCATCAATAATGACTTTTCTTAAGTCCAAACAGGGAACAGGCGTTATACAAGTAGCATTTCCAGCAACGACAAATTCAACGTATTCACTAGATCCAGGGCCTTGAGATACCTCGTTGATCATTAATTGCTGGGTGAAAACTGGGGAAGAAATAAGAAGTGCTAAAAACGCCGCTATATATCTAAACATTTGGATCATTCAAACATTCGCTTTACAATTGGTTTCGATTCAAAACATTTTGTTCAATCTCAAGGATGTCAATCGTAAAATTCAGTACAAAGGTACGCTAAGAAATCAACGCTTTCAATAAATTACGTTAAGGTTTTATAAATAATTTCTACCATTTGATGTGCACAGCATCAACAGGCCCATTATAAAAGACACTCGCCTTTTCATTAAATACATGCGTGTTTTCACTTGTTAAAAATTGTAAGGAGCCATTTTTAGAACATTCCATTTCCATTTCAGGATGTCTTATCAAATAATCGCTTAAACTTTCAGCTACGATTTTACCTTGTGAAATAACAGAAATATGATTTGGAAGAATAGACTCTAAGTAGGATTTTACCAATGGATAATGTGTGCATCCAAGCAAGATTGTATCAATCGCAGGATCCTTTTCTAACAAACTCTTCACATCCTCTTGAATAAAAAGCTTCCCAGCCTCTGAGTCATGGCGATTATTCTCAATAATTGGAACCCACATGGGGCAGCTTTGTTGATGAATAGTAACTTCCGGAGAGAATTTCTCAAGTTCCAACACATATGAATTGGATTTAACCGTTCCTTCTGTTGCTAAAATACCAACATGTTTACTTTTTGTTAATGATCCTAAAACCTCGGCACTTGGGCGAATAACTCCTAAAACTCTCTTATTAGGTGCGATTTGAGGTAAATCGTTTTGTTGAATGGTTCTTAATGCTTTGGCCGAAGCAGTATTACAAGCAAGTATAACTAAAGAACAACCTCTATCGAAAAGTTCTTGCACAGCCTCCAATGTGTAGTCATATACTACATCAAATGACCTTGTTCCATATGGCGCACGGGCATTGTCACCCAAATACAAATAATCGTATTGAGGCAAGCTCGCTCGAATATCTGCAAGAACAGTTAATCCGCCATATCCAGAATCAAAAACACCTATTGGTCCCATAGAATCAAAACTACAAAAAAAAAGGCGACTACTTTCGTAATCGCCTTTTTCGTATTCAATAAATGAATTATTTTTTCATTGCTTCAGCATCCATTCTCAACAATTCAGTTAGAACTTCAGCTGTGATATCTGTACCCCCTTTAAAGTAAAGTGTTACTGATTCATCAATTACATAGTTCAATTTTTTTCTTTCAGAAACGATTTCTACTGCTTTTTGAACACGATCCAAAATTGGTTTGTTCAATTCATTGCTGTAGATTTGCATTTCTTGTTGAAGAGATTGTTGTCTTTCTTGAAACGCTTGTTCTTTTTTCATGATTTTTTCCTGCTCAATTTTTTGAATAACAGGAGACATACTCGCTTGTGTTTGATCGTATTTAGCATAAACAGCTTCTAGATCTTTTTGCATTTCACCCAATTCTTGCATTCCACTTGCTTCAAAATCTTTTAATTGAGTGATTGCTGCTTTACGTGATGGAAGGGTATCCAACAACTTTTGTGAATTTACGTGACCAACTTTTGATTGCGCATTTAACGCTCCGGCACTTAAAACGACCAACAAGGCCAACATTAATTTTCTCATTTTTATCCTTTTTTTTATTTTACTATTTACCAGTGATTCCCATTTCTTTCAAAACTTCATCGCTGATGTCAAACTTGCTATCGGCATAGACCAAATTACTTTGATTGGCTTTATCGAATACAAAACTGTAATTTCTTTTTGAAGATACTTTCTGCATAGCATCAAATACTTTGTCTTGAATTGGCTTGATTAATTCCTGTCTTTTTTGGAAATAATCTCCGCTTACACCAAAACGCAATTTTTGCATTTGCATCGCTTCGCTTTCAAGGCGCTCAATTTCTTCTTTTCTTTTCAGTTTTTCCTCTTCTGGGAGAAGTACTTCTTCACGTGCAAAATTGTCTTTTTTTACTTTAAGGACTTCGTAGCGCTCTTCTATTTCCTTTGTCCAACGTTCTGCAAGTTTATCAAGCTTCTCTTTAGCCTCTGCGTACTCTGGCACGTTTGCCATAATATAATCAGAATCTATATAACCGTACTTCTGGCCGAAGGCAAACGACGTGCCAAACATCACAAGTAATACAAATAACATCTTTTTCATTCAACTCATTTTTGTTTTCACATCTCATCTGCAACAGCGCTTCTTTTAACTATAAAATAAAGCTATGTTACATTTAATTCTTCTGCGAAACGACCAAATTAAACAATTTATTGCGTTTGAAGTGCATTAAAGCTCTCCTAAATTCATTCCAATTGTAAACGTCAATTTACCGTAATATCCTTTTTCACTTATACTTTGATCAGATGCCCCACCAAATCCACGTGACCAAGAATCCAATTTATCTAAGCCTAGACCATAATCTAAGCCTAACATACCAAACATTGGTAAGAAAACACGGATACCCAAACCTGCAGTTCGCTTCACATTAAATGGATTGAATTGCTTAAAACTCGGGAATGTATTTCCTGCCTCGGCAAACGCCAATGCATAAAATGTTGCTGAAGGATTCAAAGAGATTGGATAACGTAATTCCAGCGTATACTTTGCAATTAGTGGATCTCCGGCTTCGGATGAAATTGAATTATCTTCATAACCCCTTAACGCTATAACTTCTCGTCCTCCTAATTGATTAACACCAGTTAAACCACTGCCTCCAAGTGAGTAACGTTCAAATGGGGTGACACCTTTTGAGTTAGAATAAGCACCCAAGAAAGAGAAACCAACTCTCGGCATTAACACCAGTTTTTTATCTGCTGTTAATGGCAAGAACCACTCTCCTGTTAACTTGATCTTATAATATTCCAAATATTTATAACGCTGTTGGGCTGTATAACTGCTGTAGTCATCTATATTATCAAACAATGAATAAGGAACTGTTGACTTTGCTGTAAATGTAATCGTTGAACCCGTCTGCGGATAGATTGGCGCACTTACAGAACTTCTAGAAAGGACATACTTTAATGAAATGTCATTTGCGTAGCCATTACTAAATATACCAAATCGTGCATCATCAACGACATCATAATACTGATAACCCAATTCATAATAAGCTGTAAAGTAATCATCTGGCCATTTCTTACGACGACCCATTCCGATACCTGTACCGGTAATAGCAATTCCAGAATACAAATCGTTTGATGGTAAGTAACCATTTCCAAGCGCAGTGTGACTTACCCAATACGTTAATGAATTCGGTTTTTTACCACCTAACCATGGCTCAGTAAATGAAAAATTATATCCTTGATAGTAACGACCATTTGTTTGCGCACGAATCGATAAACGTTGTCCATCTCCTCCAGGAAGTGGTGTCCAAGCACCTTTTTTAAACATATTTCGAGTCGAGAAATTGTTAAAAGTCAAACCTAATGTACCGATGATACGACCATTACCTGTTGGACCTGAACCACCGTAACCTCCAGAAAGTTCAATTTGATCGGAAGATTTCTCCTCCACTACATATTCAATATCTACAGTTCCATCAGCCGGATTTGGCATTGGGTTAACTTGGAATGCTTGTTCATTAAAATAGCCTAATTGTGCTAATTCGCGTTGTGTACGGATAATGTCATTTCGATTAAACAAATCGCCTGGTTTCGTTCTAATTTCACGACGAATTACGTAATCATTCGTTTTAGTATTACCCGTAATAAAGATTCGTTTTACGCGCGCCTCCTTTCCTTCAATAATTCTCATTTGATAGTTGATTTGATTATCAACTACATTCGTTTCAACAGGAATAACTTGAAAGAACAAATAACCTCTATCCATATAAAGAGAAGAAATATCGCGCCCATCTTGACTCATGAAAAGTCGTTTTTCCAATAACTCTTTATTGTATAAATCTCCTTTCTTTACGCCCAAAACAGTATCGAGATAGGATGATCTAAACTTTGTGTTTCCAATCCAATCAATATCGCCAAAGTAATATTTACCGCCTTCTTCAACATTAATTTTAATGATTAAGTTTTTAGCATTCTTTTGATAAACAGTATCGAAAGAAATATTGGCATCTCTTAAACCAGCTGCATTGAATTTATTCATCATTGCAAGCTTATCTTTCGTATAAGATGATTCTGTAAACTTAGATCGTTTGAAAATTCTCCATGGCGCTTTCTGTTTCGTGTCTTTCATTGCCATTTTCAATTTCCAATCCTTTACAGTTTCATTTCCAGTGATTTCAATTTTCTTAATTCCAACATGTTCTCCGCGTTCAACATTGATCACAAACAATTCTGAATCATTGATCAATGAATCAACTTGACGATTAATGTTTACATTAATATTGTAAAAACCCTTTTCTCTATAATATCCTTTGATTTTACTTTCCGTTTGGAAAACTAAGTTTTCAGTAATCGTTTTACCAGAGAATAAGGTGATTTCTTCACGAATCTTGTCAGCATCACGTTTTGTTGCGCCTACAAATCTAAATCGAGATAATTTTGGTCGTGGCGTAACTTTAATTGTCAGATAAATAACACCTGCTACCTCTTTTTCAGCATAAATTTCTACATCAGAAAATAAGCCTTCGGCCCATAAATTTTTGATTGCTTTAGAAATTTGTTCACCTGGAATGGCAATTGTTTGACCTTGACGCAAACCTGCAATTAACTTAATCGCTTGATGGTCGTAATTATCAGCACCTTCTACACGAATTGGTCCTATTTCATAATCAACTGGTGACTTATAATTGATATCAAAACCACCAACAATAATCGGTTCTGTTTTTTGACCAGTTGCCCCAATTGATAGCAGTAAACAAAATAATAGGATGATTCTTTTCAAGAGAAATAGTTTAAGTTAATTGTTCTGATACCTTTCCGAAACGTCGTTCACGTGATTGGTAGTCGAGTACTGCTTTATATAAATCTTCTGCCTTGAAATCAGGCCACAAGACTTCTGTAAAGTGAAATTCCGTATATGCAATTTGCCAAAGGAGAAAGTTACTTACACGACATTCACCACTTGTTCTAATCAATAATTCTGGATCTGGAATTGAAAAAGTCGTCAATTTTTGAGTAATCGCTTCTTCAGTAACCTCATCTGAATTCATTGTACCATTTTCAATTTCAAGCGCCAATTGTTTCATTGCATTGGTAATTTCCCAGCGCGCACTGTAATTAAGCGCTAGAACTAAAGAAATACTAGTATTGTTTTTTGTTTTATTAATTGCATCTTGTAATTCATTGCGACAAGCTTCTGGCAATCCCATTGTATCACCAATTGTCATCAAACGTACTCCGCTGTCCATCAACTCATCAATTTCTCCAGCAATAGAACGCACTAATAAATCCATTAAACCATCAACTTCTTCTTTCGGGCGATTCCAATTCTCTGTTGAAAATGCATACATCGTCAAATAGTCAACCTTCAATTCTTTTGCAGCCTTCAATGTTTCTCGGACAGCTTCCACTCCAAAATTATGACCATACAAGCGCTCATGCCCTTGTTTTTTCGCCCATCGACCATTACCATCCATGATGATGGCTATGTGCTTTGGTGACTTTTTTAGATCTATTTGTGAAATGTAACTCATATGTCTGAAGAACAGAAAACGAAAATAAAGAAAGAATTGTATACCGCCTAATGAATAGTTGTGAACCTTAACATACCTTAACAAAAAAGAGGGAAATGGCGCGCCAAATCCCTCTTTTCTAAAGGTTTCAAATATTATTCAGCAAGAACAATGATTTTGTCGTTCAATAACTCAACGACTCCTCCATTAATAGTTACATGAATTACTTTCGTGTTTACACTACTCTCTTCAATCAAGCTGCTCATTTTCTCAGGTCGCTCGTAGGTATTTGTTAAATCAACTTTAACTTTTCCTTTTTGCAACGCTGCAATAATGGGTGCGTGACCTGCAAGTACTTGAAATGAACCATCTAAACCAGGAAATTGAACTGCGTCAACTTCACCGCTAAATACTTTCATTTCAGGTGTTATAATTTCCAATTGCATAAACAATCTTTTAAGCTAGTTATTATACTTCAGCAAGCATTTTCTCACCTGCTTCGATAACGTCATTGATGTTACCTTTAAGGTTAAATGCAGCTTCTGGATATTTATCCAATTCACCATCCATGATCATGTTAAATCCTTTGATTGTCTCTTGGATATCAACTAATACTCCTGGAATACCTGTAAATTGCTCTGCTACGTGGAATGGTTGAGACAAGAAACGTTGTACACGTCTAGCTCTGTGAACGATCATTTTATCGTCTTCAGAAAGCTCATCCATACCTAAGATTGCAATAATATCTTGTAATTCTTTGTAACGTTGTAAGGTAATTTTCACACGTTCTGCACAATTGTAATGCTCATCACCTAAGATAGAAGCCGTAAGGATTCTTGAAGTTGAATCCAATGGATCCACCGCAGGATAAATTCCTAATTCAGCAATCTTACGAGAAAGTACAGTTGTTGCATCTAAGTGAGCAAATGTGTTCGCCGGAGCTGGATCGGTAAGGTCATCCGCAGGTACATAAACCGCCTGTACTGATGTAATAGATCCATTTTTTGTTGAAGTAATACGCTCTTGCATCGCACCCATTTCAGATGCTAATGTCGGTTGGTAACCTACCGCAGAAGGCATACGACCTAATAAGGCTGATACTTCAGAACCTGCTTGAGTAAATCGGAAAATGTTATCAACGAAGAATAAGATATCCTTTCCTTGACCATCACCTTCACCATCACGGTAGTACTCTGCTAATGTCAAACCTGACAATGCAACACGAGCACGTGCCCCAGGAGGCTCATTCATTTGTCCAAATACGAAAGTAGCTTTAGACTCTTTCAATTCATTCAAATCGATTTTAGAAAGATCCCATCCACCTTCTTCCATAGAATGCATGAACTCATCTCCATATTTAATAATTCCTGATTCCAACATCTCACGAAGAAGGTCATTCCCCTCACGTGTACGCTCACCAACTCCTGCAAATACAGAAAGTCCACCGTGACCTTTAGCGATATTGTTAATCAATTCTTGAATCAATACTGTTTTACCTACACCGGCACCACCAAATAAACCAATCTTACCACCTTTTGCATAAGGCTCAATAAGGTCAATTACTTTAATACCTGTAAATAATACTTCTGTTGCTGTGGACAACTGATCAAATGATGGAGCCTCACGGTGAATTGACATTCCCCCTTCATTACTCATTTCATTGATTCCATCAATAGCCTCTCCAACTACGTTGAACAAACGACCTTTGATTTTATCTCCAGTTGGCATTGTGATTGGACTTCCAGTTGACACTGCAGCCATTCCGCGTTGAAAACCATCTGTTGAATCCATTGATACAGTTCGAACTGAATTTTCTCCAACATGTGATTGTACTTCTAACACGACGCGTGTTCCATCTGACTTTCTTACTTCCAATGCATCAAAAATGTTTGGAAGAGCTACTCCTTTTTCGAAGCTTACGTCTACTACAGGACCGATAACCTGTGAAATTGTTCCTTTGATATCCGACATTTTGGTGTCCTTTTTAAGCATTAATTACTTTAATAACAGGCGATGCCATTCTTAATTTGGGCGCAAATATATACCATTTAATTTAAAGAGTCACCACAAGAATGTGTTTATTTTTCAAAACTTTTTTACGTTTTACAGAAATTTGCGATCCAATGATTCTAAACGGATAATAAAGAGGATAAATTTGAATGACAATTAATTCGAATCTCCTTCTTCTATGTGTTTCTTCATCATCATTTTAACAGGTAAATAGGAGAAAAGTAGGCTCAATCCGCAAACTAACGTAAGTATAAGAAGACCATCTTTGTAACTCATTGCAATAGGGAAAGCCTCACCACCGGAATTCGGCATTGAAAGCACGCCAGTATAAACTTGGAAGAAACAAACCGCATACCCTAAAATCAATCCGAACAAAATTCCTTTACCCGAAATCAATAAACCTTCATAGAAAAATATATTGAACAAGGTTTTATGATCAGCCCCCATACTGGTCAAGGTTTTCAAATTGTCTTTTTTCTCTACGAACAGCATAGTGAGTGATGCAATCAAGTTAAAAGCGGCCAAAATGAAAATGAACACCAATATGACAATGACAATAATTTTTTCTGATTTACTCGTTTTGTAGATCAGCTCATTCTTCTCATAATTCGTCTTTACAACAAATGCCTTTCCGAGTAATTGTTGAATGTTTTTCTTAACATCCTCATTTTGATAGTCTGATTTTACATCAACATATACAGCTGAAATATCTTTGCCGTAATTCAGAAGATCTTTTGCCAAATCAATCGAAACAACAATGCGTTCAGCATTTACTTCTCGATTAAAATTCATTCGGCCAGCAACTTGTATAAACTGAGATTTAAATGGATTACTACCCAATCTTACTTTTGCGTCTCTTTTTGGTGCAAAAATCTGAATCGATTCATAACCGACTCTATCGGGAATAAATCCGCCTAACTTATCTAACAATGAAGCGCCAATTATTCCAAAATCATCTCCATTTTTTTTGATAAACGTCTCGCCATCTACCATGTGCTTTGACATGTTGGTCATATCAAGAAAGCTGCTATCAATTCCTGTCATTTGGGCATTCACCCATTTCTTTTCATGTTTCAATACAACGATCTCATCAATTGCTTTGGAGCAATTTACGACTCCTTCGACGCTTGAAATCTTTTTCAAATCAATTTCATCTTCATCAAAGGTTTTTCCTTGATTAGAAACGATGGTAATATCTGTATCGTACTCTGAATATAATTTTTCAATCATTTGCTCAATGCCATTAAAAGCAGAAAGTAAAATGACCAACGATGCTGTAATAATAGCGATGCCGATGACTGAAATACGCGTAATTCGGTTTATTACATTCTTTCTTCTTTTAGATGAAAGATATCTACGCGCTATGTAATAAGAGAAGTTAATGGATTATTTCTTAAGCAACTGTTCAATCGTCGAAGCATATTCCATTGAATCGTCAATGAAAAATTTCAATTCTGGAATTTTGTGCATGTTTTTCAATCTTTTGCCAACTTCACCGCGAATCTTACTGCTGTGAACGCAAATATTATCGACAACTTCTTGCGGTTTAGGTCCAGCAAAAACACTCAAGTAACATCTTGCCAACGACAAATCAGAAGTAACTCTTACAATTGTAACTGAAACCATCGCACCAAGACAAATTTCTCGTGCATTTCGTTGAAAAAACATGGACAATTCTTCACGAATTACTGCTTCTATACGTTGTTGTCTAATTGAACTCATGCTGCAAAGATACGGCTCATCTGTCTAAAATCAGGTAATTAGTTCCTTTTTTTTGACTTTTACATCCTCGAATCCTCAAAAAGTAGCAGTTCTTCTTATCTTTGTTCCTCATGAAAGGGATTCTTGAAATTTACCGTTATACATTTACATATAAGTGGACAGCCGTATTGGTTATTGTTTACAACCTGCTTTTCGTGTTGTTTAATTTATTGTCGATGGTATTATTTATACCTTTCTTACAATTAATTTTTCCTGACAAAACTGAGAATATAATTCAGCCAATTGAACCCCTAATGGAAAGTGGAATCAAAGGTTTCATAAAATATTGCTCAGAGTATTACAGTTATTTCATGGAGACGATGGTTCAACGCGATCCGAAAGAAGCACTTCTTTTCGTTTGTGTATCCGTTATGATTGCCTTTTTCTTGAAAAATCTCTTTCGATATGGAGCAATTTGGCATCAATCACAACTTCGAATGGCGGTTGTGCGAGATGTACGCGACAAAATCTATAGTAAAGCAATGCAGTTACCACTTTCTTATTATTCGGATGAAAGAAAAGGCGATTTAATGTCGCGCATGCAGAGTGATGTTGGAGAGGTAGAAATCGCTGTTGTGAGTATGCTTGAACTTATTTACCGCGAACCAATTGCCATCATCATAAATGTAAGTGCGCTGCTGTATTGGAGTCCAGAGTTAACAATTTTTTCCTTCGCTTTACTTCCATTATCTGCTTTTGTTATTTCTCGTATTTCAAAAAGTTTAAAACGAACAGCAAAACAAGGACAAGAACAAATGGGAACGTTGTTTTCCACTATTGAAGAGAGTTTAGGAGGCATTCGGATTATCAAGGCTTTCAATGCTGTACCCCAAATGATTGGCGTATTCGCAAAAATTAACTTACGCCACCAACAACTGATCACCAAGGCCTTCAGGAAAAGAGATTTATCCCCACCATTGAATGAAACACTGGCTGTTTTTGTCATGCTGTGCATTGTTTGGTATGGTGGTAAAATGATTTTAGAAAATCAAAGTGACAGTTTAACTGGAGAGCAATTCATTGGATTTATACTCGTATTCTCACAATTATTAAGACCTATTCAAGGAATCGCTACATCAGTTGCCAACTTAAATAAAGCAAAAGCTTCTCAAGACCGAATCAACGAGGTATTGGATGCAGATGAGAAGATTTATGAAAAAGAGAACCCAATTCTTCTACCCGATTTTTCGAAATCCATTCGCTATGAAAATGTATCTTTTAAATACAAGGAAGAATTCGTTTTAAAGAATATCAATTTAACCATTCAAAAAGGTAAAACAATTGCCTTGGTTGGAGAATCCGGCAGTGGGAAGTCAACTTTAGCAGATTTACTTCCTCGTTTTTATGACGTGTCGAATGGAGCAATATACTTCGATGACATCGCTATAACAGAATGTAGTTTACTTGATCTTCGCAATCATATTGGTATAGTTTCTCAAGAATCCATTCTTTTTAACGCCACAATTAAAGAAAACATTGCTTTTGGAATGCCGAATGCAACACTTGAAGAAGTGACAGCTGCTGCTAAAATTGCCAATGCGCATGGTTTTATTTCAGAAATGGAGGAAGGATATTCTACCAATATTGGTGAAAGAGGGAATAAACTTTCAGGCGGACAAAAACAACGTATCAGTATTGCAAGAGCAGTTTTGAAGAATCCACCAATCTTGATTTTAGATGAGGCGACATCTGCACTGGATACCGAATCAGAAAAATTGGTTCAAGAAGCCCTTGAGAACTTAATGCGTGAAAGAACATCAATTATCATTGCGCATCGCTTAAGTACCATTCGAAATGCTGACGAAATTATTGTTTTATCGAAAGGTGAGATAAAGGAACGTGGAACACATGATCAACTGATAGAAAACAAAGGAATGTATTACAACCTTTGTTCGATGCAAGGTATTGAGAAATAAAAATTACTTAAACCGCATATAATCTTCTGGATTGACCGCGCTTTGGTTGTACCATAATTCGAAATGTAAATGTGGTCCAGTGCTATTCTCTCCTGAATTTCCAGCAATTGCAATTGGATCGTTCATTTGAACGCGATTTCCTGTTTTCTTTAGAACCGTTTTATTATGCTTGTAGACGGATAAATATCCATTTGCATGATCTACTATCAAAATAAACCCATCCTTTTGAGTGTAACCGGAATAAACTACGGTTCCTGCTAAACAAGCCAATATTGTTTTATCTTTTGGAACAACAATATCAATTGCAGGATGCTCTTTCAAATCAAAACCCTGACTTATAACACCTTTGGCAGGTGAGGAAAAATAAGGAACATTCTTATCTAACTTCTGAGCTTTCGTTGAGCGCAAATCATCTTTTACTTTCTTCGCCAACAGAATCTCGTTTTCAGTCGCATCAGAATTCAATTCTGAAGTTTGAATATCAATTACTTCTGGCAATTGAGATGCTGCAGTATCTTCAGGGACTTTTCCATCAATAATCAAGCGGATAGTTTGAATGTATTTTTCCTGTGCACTCATCTTTTTTGTTAAATCAATCAGCTGATTGTGCTGTTCCTCCAATTTTTTACGTTCAATTGAAACATCATTTTTAGAAAAATAGCCAGAAAATGGACCTTTCAATACAAACAAGGTAGAAAGCGTACCTACTATTAATATGAAAATAAAAATCAACGAAAACAACTGAATTCGTGTTGCTTGAAAACTCCATAAAACTTCGAAATTCGCTGGATTAGAAGCCGAATATTTAGACTTTTGACGTAATTTATCGAGTGTATTTTGAAGGTAACCCATTGCAGGACAAAACTCCTGAAAAAACAGTTGAGATGCAAATAAACTTTTATGTTCTTCGTTAAATATTTATAAATTACACTGTTTGGTGCAGAATTTGTGAACCGAAGCCAACTCTAATTGTTAATTTTACGTCAATACAGTAAGTTTGAGGATCCTTATTTACATATCAGTCATTTTTCTACCAACTTTCGTTGTTGCTCAGCTTATTACATCCACAGGTCAATCTCCAACATCTCTTGTTCAAAATGTCCTATTGGGTCCAGGTGTAACTGTTTCAAATATTAATTACAATGGCAGTCCCGCTGCAATTGGCTATTTCAATGGTGCAGGAACAAATATTGGGATTACAGAAGGAATCGTTATGACTACTGGAACTGTTTTGAATAATGGATCTGGTCCGCATGGCCCTAATAATGCTGCTGGTTCTGGCATTGATAATAATGTTGGTGGCTCAGGTTTACTTTCTAACCTCATTGGTGGCGCCACAACGCTAAACGCAGCAATCCTAGAATTCGATTTTGTACCTTATTCAGATACTGTGCGCTTTCGATATGTGTTTGGTTCAGAAGAATATCCCGAATATGCTCCACCTAATAATTCTGGGTTCAATGATGTTTTTGGATTTTTTATTTCGGGTCCTGGGATCACTGGAAATACAAATATTGCCCAGTTACCAGCTGGTGCTGGCGTTGTATCCATTAATAATGTGAATGCAATTACAAATTCGGCCTACTTTACGGATAATGGAAACGGCAATTCACCACCTCAAAATGGCTCACCCGTTTATATTCAGTACGACGGTTTTACAAAAGTTTTAGAAGCAGTTAGCCGCGTACAATGTGGAAAAACTTATCATTTAATATTGGCAGTCGCTGATGTAACAGATGGAATATACGATTCTGGAATTTTTTTACAAGCAAATAGTCTTTCATCCAAGACACCTGTTGATATTACTTATACTCTATCACAACAAACAACTGCTGATCCTAGCATGATGTCTGAAGGTTGTGTTACAGCCACAGTGCAATTAGAAAGAGGACAAAATGGAATTAATTTGCCACTCACAATTCCAATATCCGTTTCAGGAACTGCTACAGAAGGGGTTGATTATTCCAATATACCTCCATCCATCACATTTGCTGCTAATCAAAGTATTGTTACTTTTCCAATTGATGCATTTTCTGATGGATTAGCAGAAGGTATCGAAACAATTACACTTGAATTTCTATTAACGGATCCATGCGGTAATCAAACACCTATTGTCGTAAATTTAAAAATTCAAGATGTTGAGCCGGTTGCGGTTAGCATCTCTGAACCAATTGTTGAATGTCCTGGTGATTTAGTTCAATTAACAGCAACTCCTTCTGGAGGAGCTCCGCCCTATTCTTACCTTTGGAGTACCGGCGAAACGACTCAAACAATAGCTGTTTCTCCAAATAGTACGCAAACATTTTCAGTATCTGTTACTGATGATTGTCTAGGAGAAACTGCAACCGCAAATACTACTGTAAGCGTTCCAGTATTCACTCCATTGACCCTTACGACATCTGGAAATATCACTGAAATTTGTCCTTATATTGTTCAATTAATGAATGCTGTACCAGCAGGTGGAGCAGGTGATTACACATTTCAATGGAGTATTTTAGGTGGTGCAAACTTGGGAACTGCTGCAAGTCAAAGTGTAGCCCCTTCAAGTTCTACTATTTATGTTGTAACGGTAACCGACAAATGTGGAAATACGGCAACTGCTCAAATTGTTTATAGTATTCTAAGTCCACCATTACTATTAACAATGACACCTACTGTTGAAGTTTGTCCTGGAGATAGTGTTCTTATTGGCGTTTCTGCAACTGGCGGATTTGGACAATATTACTATTCATGGCCTTCTTTGGGCGCATCGACAAGTCAGGTATGGGTAAATCCTTTAACAACAACAAATTATACGGTGATTGTATCTGACGAATGTCAAACCTTTACTGTTTCAGGTTCTACGACTATCACGGTGGTAAAACCTACAGCCAATTTCTTTATTTCAAGTCATACGCTGTTTGATGACTTACCAATTACTTTTCAAAATGCATCTATCAATGCAGCAACTTATTTTTGGACATTTGGAGATGGAAACAATTCAGCATTAGTTCATCCAAATAATACCTATGAAGAACCAGGCTTGTATTATGTAACCTTGGTTGCAACAGATGAAAAAGGTTGTATTGATTCTATTACAAAACCTATCAATATTAAAGAAGCGTATTACGTCTATGTGCCAAATACTTTCACACCAGATGGTTTAAGATCAAATAACTACTTCAGTGCAAGTTTTTATGGAATTCGATCTGCCAGCGTAATGATTTTTAATCGTTGGGGCGAAAAAATCTTCGTTTCTGATGAAATGGATTTTGAATGGGATGGCACTTATAACAATGTAATGGTGCAAAATGGGACATATAGTTGGAAAATTACCTATATAACCAATTTTGGTTTAGAAGAGACGATAACAGGTCATGTTAATTTGATACGGTAATTAATCAAGAATGATTTTCCGATTAAACGTTAATCCATCTAGCACAACCCTTACAAAATAGACACCTTTTGCAGCATTTAAGGTAAAGAATCGATTTGTCAAATCCAATTGCACTGCTACCTGTTTACCATATGAATCAAAAATCAACAAGTCTTTGATGTTACTCATATCAAAATAATAAACACCTGTTGAATTTGGATTAGGATAAAAATCTACATTCGACATTAATTGGCTCTCCAACTCTGCAGTTGATAAAACTAATGAGGATTGAATCGAGCAATTATTTGCATCTACTATTGATAAATTGTATACACCATCTGGCAATATAAATGAGTTGCCAAAATGCTCTATTCCATCTATAAAAACAGCATAAGATGGTGTGCCTCCTACGATTTCAATTTGAACGTTAAAATCTGTACTCGACTGATTATATGAGTTCTCAGAGAAAACCATCAAGGGCATTGGTTCAAAGATCTGAACGGAATCAATTGCTGAACAACCAAATATATCTTGGTATTCATAAGTGTAAATTCCTGCTGCGAGATTATTTAATTGAGCACCATTACCTCCACTATTCCAAGAGACTTGATAATTTGTTGAAAATGGTAAATTCAAATTAACTTGTCCATCATTTTGACCAAAGCAACTGATATGAAAAACAGATGGAATAATTGTCGGAGTCACGCCAACGTTTATATTCACAGCATTACTTGTAATCAGATAACCAAACTCATTTTCAACCACAACTGAATAAGATCCACTTTCAGATACAGAAATGTACCTTCCAGTTTGCCCATTACTCCATGAATAACTCTCAAAATCACCAGCATCCAAAACAACTGAATCTCCTAAACAAAATGACAAACTTCCACTATATGCGATAGAATTGCTAAATGTTTGACCTTCTATAAAAGTATAATTTTGGTTAAGCAATAAATTATAAAATCTTTCAGTTATTCCACTAGGATATTCAATTACAACAGAATCAATCGTTGAATGATTACCTAAACCAAAAATATAATGTTGCGAATTTTGACTTAAATAGTTTTCTCCACAACGAGTAAAATGCACAAATTTCTCACTTCCACAATGAACATTAATCCATGTTCCTATTGCCATCTTATTAGAAACAGTCCCTTCTAATGAAATTTTGATAAAATTATTTTGACCATTTAACGTAGATTGATTCATCCAAATAAATGAGTTTATTCCATTTACATTCTGAACTACTAAATCAGAAAACCCGTCATTATTTAAATCACCTTTTGCAACAGAAAAACTGCCTGCTATATGATTATCCGAAAAAAGTTGCGGTGAATCATCAAACGATTGTCCATTTTGATTCATATACAAATAATTCCTATCTTCTTGTACGATTCCACTACCATTTCCTGTTGCAACATAAAGGTCTAAATAAGAGTCATTATCAGCATCAATCCAAGTTGCACCCCATGATAACTTGTCAATTGCCACTCCGTAAGCTTGACCTTGTTCAGTGAAATTCCATCCTGTACCTTTCACAAGAAGCCTACCTAATTTTCCCATGTCACCAGAATTAGACGAATAATGATCTAAATCCCCATCATTATCAAAATCAGCAAAAGTCGCAGACATTGGGTCATCTCCAGGCAAGGCAGTTCCTGAAATTGCAGTCATATCAGTAAAAGTACCATCTCCGTTATTTCTATAAAGTGTATTATCTTTTTCCACCCTGTCATTGATAACATACAAATCAGGCCATTTATCTTTATTCACATCCATCCATACCCCCATAAAAGAAAGTCCTATTCCATTTCCAACACCAGCTGAAGATGTTACATTTGAAAAGGTTCCATCACCATCGTTTCTCAAAAGTAGATTCGTTAATCCTTCATTTGTGGGTTCACCCGTAAAAACATAACGACATAAATACATATCTAAAAACCCATCTCGATCGTAATCTGCAAATGTAATCCCATAATTTGCTGAATTAATTTCACTCAATCCATCTTCAAAAGGAACTTCAATAAAATTAAAATTGCCGTTGTTACGCAATAACTTCAAACGACCATTGTAAGTTGATATAAACAAATCATTATCTCCATCATTGTCATAATCGACCCAGATTTGACTTTTGGTTCGACCTTGATTCAAATAGAAAGGCTGTAATTTTTGAAAATTGCCAGCATTATTTTTATAAATTACGATACTATCATTTTCTTGAATAAAGGTAATGTCATCCCACCCGTCATTATCAATATCAAAAACAGAAACTCCAGCTCCCCAATAATCAGAATTAGACATTGAGTGGGATATTTGCAATTCTATTGCCTGATCATCAAAAAGTTGAGAAAACCCCAATTTAGTAAAGCCAAAGCTTACACTGAATAAAAAGATTAATAACACTTTATTCATACACAATAATTTTTTCGGTATAAACCAATCCTTCTTCTGTTCTAATATTCAAATAATAAACACCTGAAGAAAGAACATTTATGGCTAGTTTACAGTTCTTATCAATACAAGAACTTTCATTGATAACCTGTCTTCCAGTTGGATCTAGCATACTCGTAAAGATTCTTTTTTCGTTTTCGTTCCGAATAATTAAATCATTTCCATTTTGAATAGGATTGGGATAAATTTTAAAATTTTTATTCCATCCTAATTCTGATATGCCATTTGCACTAATATCGTAACTTACATTTATCAAATCATTAAACCAGAATATTTCTTGGGTATTTGCTAAACTATCAATCGCACTAATAACTCGAAAGTTCAATCCAACCAAATCCAAGGTATTCTCAGGGAAATCAAACAAAGCAACAAAGGTGTTTGTATCCGTCCAATAGCTATCAAAAATGTTGTATGAAATCTCGACGACTGGATTAACGCCTTGATAGAATGAAACAACTGGTTTAAAATCCATTCGCATCAATTCTGAATAATCCATTACGATTTGAAATGAATTATCATTAATTACTTGATCATTTATTAAATTATGAGAAGGTGTAGCATTAATTATTTCAGGTTTACGCGTATCGATATCTAATTGACTGAGTAAAGGAAAATTCAATAAAATATTTCCTGATTGATCCTGAACCTCATTTAAAAATAAATTAATACCATAAATTTCTTGCGTTGGCGCAAATTCTAAATCAAAAAATAAAATCAAATTGTTTGCATCCAACCAGAAACTATTTTGATTCATTGTTAATGGCTGTAAAATTATACCATTATAAGAAAACTCTATAGAAGGAATATTACTGGTATTCATTAATTTGTTAAATGTCAAATTTAAGCTATAAGCATTACCGCCTGTATTAAAAACATTCAACTGACTAAGATTCGCAATATCTGAAACAATTTGTGGCAATTTAGAATCAACATCAACAGAAATAGTTGATGAAACAAGTTCATTAGAATTTCCCAAAACATCTAAAACACCTTGTAATTGTATAACAATATTGCCTTCAATTTGATCTATTTGGTCAAGTGAATGGTATGACCTGTAATGTTGATTATTCAACCACTGGCTGGAAACTGCATTATATGAAATGACAAGATTCCCATCAACAAATTGATCCAGTTGTACAGAAGGATTGATATTTTGACATGGCTCATTTAAATACCAATCTACAATCAACTCTTGTTGCAGACTCAATGAATTAATAATGGCAAAATTCGCGATAATTGAATCCATCAATGGTTTTCGAGTATCATATTCTAGCGATAAATCAAAAATTCGATTGTTTTGTAATTTGTTATCTGCTGATTCACCATCGGAAATCATCACTTTGAAATTGTTCAATTCTAGATTTGCCCCGTCAATGGAATAAGATGAAGTGTATGTATCAGCATCGTTCCAATTCCCAGATACAAATGTCAAAACTGAATTATCAGAATTATCTACGAGAAAAGTAACCAACGGATCAACCCCTGTATTCATAACACGGTCATAATTTAGGGTTATCTCGAAGTTTTGTCCTAAATGACTTTCATTGATTATTGATTGAGAAATTACAATTGAATTAGAAGGTAAATCAATCGAAAAAATAGAATCTGCCATGGTAGCAGCCTCTGTACCTACAATAGTTCCGATTTCCCTTCCAGGAATATCATCAATCGGTGGATGAATTCCTCCCCAAAGACGAGATAAACTACATTGATCTGCGGCATCTTTATATGTTGCCCATTGCAATACTATAGTCTCAGACGGACCGACCTCAAACTCTAAAAAATCATTCTGATTCGCAACAAATTCACTCATCCCACCTGGAAAATAAGGTGTTCCAGTAATAAATGTCATAACATTTGAAGCAGCGTTTGAAAACGTAGAATGGCCAGACACATAGCCTGCAAAAGGAGGAGTAACAAAAGTCGGTCTTTGGTATGGCCACCAATTTTCGGCAAGAATCCAATCAACTCCAGCAATATCTGTATTTGGATCTGTTATGTAACTAGGACCTTTCCAAGTGTAAAGTTTTAATTTTCCGACATTCTCATCTGAAACCCCTGCTAACGGATCGCCTGATGAAACCAATTCAATATGACCTGGTATTATTGGTAAACCTGCAGGATGGTAATTAGGTAAGAGATTGTCCGTACTTTGTCCTTTCCCTGCCATATATCTTATCATTGAAACAGGTCTTGGTGTATCAAACCAACCTTTAATTGACCAAGCAGAAATTGCTGCATCATGCATTGCTCCTCCCAAAGAGAGATATGCTTTTACATCGTATTCCATTTCAGACAAAATTGAACCAGCACCTTTCCATTGATTTACGAATAAAGGATGAATTCTAACATGATTATAAATTTCATACCAGTGACCAGGAGGTGTTTCACTATCAAGACCATCAGCCCAAAATTCCGCTAACACTCTAGTATAATCGCCTCTTTTAACGATTTGAGGTTGATATGGTAAGCCTGTAACTGGATTAACCGAGTATCCCGTACCAGCATCGCCACCATCTATTAAATTATAAAAATCATCGTATTCACTCCAATTTTGTGGGTAAACGGTGGTATTACCTATACTATTTGGCGATACATCCCACATAACGCCGTCATTTGGGTCTAAATGGGATTGCCAAACGGATACCAAGATATGATTCCATTTTAAAAAATCTTCCAAACCGCTTTGCACATTCGTATCAAGTAAAGGAGGGTCAGCTGGAATATTATACACTTTATATGTGTCACCATCTCTATCATGCAGAGAAAGTTGTGCAGCATCCATTGCAAAAGGATGCACATTGCCCCACTCAGGAGCAACAAATGGCGGGACACCTATAACCGGGTTTCCTGCTTGATCAATGGCATTAGGAAGACTTATTGCTTGCCATCTATTTGGGTCAATCATACTAGAATTCCCTGATTGCAAAGGTAAGATTGGTGGATTTGCTGGCTGATAATATTGGCTGGAATAATTTCCGATTTCATTTGAACCATCTACTAGTCCATATTCAATCCACTTCTGGGCAAGATAATTACCAAGCGCAGCTGGACCATCTATCTGGTAATTTGTAGAGTTGAAATTCGTTTCATAATTGAGTGCAAGCATCTGGTTTTCCAGACTTTGATAAATCAAGTAAACGCCAGGAGCATTCAAATATCTATGTTTTATTAATCTATAAGCGAAATAAGAGATTGCCTTTTCTTGCGCCGCTATTCTTTCTGTTTGATTATCTGGAATTTGCACACCATCAAATGCACATTCAAATCCATTTAATTCTTTACCAAGAAAATAGGTTTCAACGTTTGGCTCATAGGCAGCCCAAGCGTCATATATCCCAGAGGATAGGTGATAAAGATTTCGCGCATGAATTGGAGGTCTTGCTCGATCTTTTCTAATAGCGTTCAAGTTTTGATTGACCCATTGATGGGGCACAGAAACCTGTGAAGATCCATCCCAAACCTGAAATAAAATAGTAAAAATTAGAAAACTTCTAACTAGCATAAATTTGCGCTTTTGTAGTAATTGTAGTAGACAAACCATCAATTAACTTAATTTGAACTAACTAAGTGACTCAAAATTAACCTATTTAAAGTTCTCTACAAAAAAAGCAATGAATTAAATTATAGCGATTTAGTACGACCACCATCAACTGGAACATTTATCCCATTAATATAGCTTGCTGCTGGAGAAGATAAGAATGCAATGGCAGCAGCTATTTCCTCTGGTTGAGCAATTCTTTTCATTGGTGATTCAGATCCCATTTCTAAAAAAACATCTTCGATTGTTTCACCATATTGATCAGCTTTGATTTTTGCTATACTTTGCAATCGAGCAGTATTTGTGGCACCCGGCAACACATTATTTACCGTTATTCCGTATTGACCTAATTCGGTAGCAAGTGTTTTACTCCAATTTGCAACGGCTCCACGAATCGTATTAGAAACTCCTAAATTTGGCAATGGTTGTTTCACGCTTGTTGATATAACGTTGATAATTCTACCATAACCTTCATCAATCATCGTTGGGTAAATAGCCTGTACTAATATATGATTACAAATCAAATGCTGATTAAAAGCTGCAAGAAACTCTTCTGGAGCAGCATCCTTTATTGCTCCGCCTTTAGGTCCACCAGAATTATTGACTAGAATATGTATTTTATTACCTTCATTTACAAAATTTGTTATCACTTCTTTTAGCTCATTAGGATATGTGAAATCAGCCACTAAAAAACGATGCTTTTGATGCGATGAATGTGACAATTGTGCAATCGTATCCTTAAGAGTTGTTTCATTTCTTGCAATTAAAACCAAATTAGCTCCCATTTTCGCCAACTCAATTGCAGTCGCTTTACCAATACCTTGGGTACTGCCGCATACAAGCGCTGTTTTCCCTGTTAAATTCAATTCCATGACTAACCTATTTCGTTTGATTCGATTACAAAGTTAATATAAATAATTTTCGATGGGAGTGTTAAAATATTCACCAAAATTAGCTAAACTGTCATTTTTTAACACGTTGCGACAAATGAAATCAAAAAAAATTATAATATCATGGTAGTTAACACTATCTTTGCAAATTAATAACAAATTAAATGATTGGTTTATGAGAAATTTTTACAAGTTTCGAATAAGTTACTTAATGAGTTTTTTAGCCTTTATACTTTTAAGTATAGGTGCTAATTCTCAAGTGAGTGCTTATTCGTTTAGTGCCAGTACTGGTACGTTCACACCTGTAACTGGTGGCTCCGTTTTAGGAGTTGCTACAAATGATGATACAGGATTCAATGCCTTACCTATTGGTTTTACCTTTAGCTACAACGGGGCAAATTATACGCAATTTAGTGCGCAATCTAATGGATTTATTGCATTAGGAGCGGCTGTTGCAAGTAGTTACACTCCTTTAAGTACAGGTACATCGAATAATGTTATTGCTGCATTCGGTGATGACCTTCAAGGGAATGCTACAACTGGAGAACTGCGTTATGAAACTATTGGTACTGCTCCAAATAGAACATTAGTAGTTCAATGGTCTAGTTACCGTAAATTTAATGCAACTGGTGATAATTATAATTTCCAGATTCGTTTGAGTGAAACTTCTAATACAATAGAAGTTCATTATGGTACTGTTTTAAACAATGCAACTTCAAATACGGGGCATGTTGGTTTAAGAGGTGCATCAAATGCTGATTTTAACAATCGTACTACAACTACGAACTGGGCAGCAACAACTGCTGGTGTTGCAAACAATGCAACGATGACTTTATCTGCTACAGTTTTCCCAGTAACTGGTACAATCTACCGTTGGGTAGCTCCTCCAGCGAACCCTGCTACTCCAGTACAAATTGGTGGTATACCAACGTGTGCAACTGGAGCTCAATTAGGATTTTTAAATAGTACTCTATCTTGTTCGGCTAGTGCAACAGCATCAGGATTTGATGATGCAGCGACTACAGCAACTGTAACAGATTTTTCTTGTGCTGCTGGAACAATTACTTCAGCAACATTGGCTGCTTCAATTGGGGCAAACTGTCCAGCTTGGTATTATTATAGTATTGTTGTAAATGGTGTAACCGTTGCAACTAATCAGTGTAATCAAACTGCATTTGATTTAACTCCATACCTTCCTTTGACTTCTGTATCTGTTGTTTCAGAAAACAACCCAGCGGATTCACAAGATAATATTACTATGAACCTTACTGTTAATTTAAATTACAGTGTTCCTTTTTCTTTACCTGCTGATGTAACATACTACTGGCAAGCATCTCCAACTGGAACAAGTCAATTGACTCCTCACGTTGATCCTTACAATGTATTTGCGAATGGAACTTATTACGTAAGAGCATACAATAGCGTTACAGGAGCATGGTCAGTTGGATCTTCATCTGTTACGGTTACAAATTTCCCTCTTGCGGCAGCGCCACCAGCGCCACTTGCAACTGTGAATCCTTCATGTGCACCTGCTGGTTCTACTTTAACAGTTGCTGCGGCACCAGTTGGAGTTGAATACTACTGGCAAGGAACAACAGCGAATGGTACTTCAAATTTAGTTAACGCGTCAGCACCTTATGCTTATACAGCTTCAGGTACTTACCATGTTACTGCTTATGATTTAACATCACAATGTTGGTCTACTTCATCATCTGTAGCGGTTACAGTTGATAACATCATTCCTGCTGCGCCAGTTGTGAATCCTTCAACTTTTAATTTCTGTTCAGGTGCTTTAACAGCGCCAATAACTGCAGTAGTTCCAATTGAAATCGTTTCTGGAACATGTTCAGTTAACGCAATAGCTTCTGGAACAGAAGCAAGTGGTGTTACAGCTACAGTAAATAACTTCTCATGTGCTTTAGGTACTATTACAGGAGCAACTTTAAATGCTTCAATTGGTGCTAACTGTCCAGCATGGTATTTTTACAGTATCGTAGTAAATGGTGTTACTGTTGCTACACAACAATGTAATCAAACTGGATTCAATTTAACTCCATATTTACCATTAACATCTGTTTCTATTATTTCAGCTGATAACCCTGCTGATGGTCCAGGAGATTTTGTTACGATGAACTTAACAGTGAATCTTTCTTATTCAGGTCCTTCAAGTCCACAGCCTTCTTACGCACTTTCATGGTATGATGCTTCAACAAATGGAACTATGTTAGGTGCTGGTTCACCATTAGAAACATTAGGTACATCAGTTATGCCAACTGCAACAAGTGGTACTTACCAATATTATGTTGGAACTGTTTTAGGTGGATGTTCTAGTGCTACACGTGAAAATGTTACTGTTTTTGTATCTGATGTAAACGCTGTTATTACGCCAATTAACGTTACTTGTAATGGTGGTGATAATGGATCATTCAGTGCAGGTGTAGCACAATGTGGTGTTGAACCATTTACATATTCAATTGACGGTGGTACTACATTTGGTGCTATCCCAACTGACTTGATTGCTGGTAACTATTCTGTAATTATTTTAGATGCTAACGGATTGTTAAGTTCTCCAATTGCAATTACAGTTGCTGAACCAGCTGCTCCTGCAAACTTGACTTTAGTAGATGCAAATTACTTTACAGCAGATGTTTCTTGGACAACTACAGGTAACGAAACATCTTGGGATGTTGAGTATGGTCCTGTTGGATTTACTCCAGGAACAGGTACAGTTATCAATTCTTTGACAACTACCGCTACATTGACTAATTTACTAGCTGATACTGATTATGATTTCTATGTAACTGCAGTATGTGGTCCAAATGCAACTACTGCTGGTCCTACTACAATCTCAACAAATGCTGGATTCTTGACATACGATAACGCATGTCCTGCTTCAGGTTTTGTAGACATTTCTGCAACTGGAACAGACTTAAACTTGACAGACGACACAGAAGCTGGTATTACTTTACCTTTTAGTTTCTCTTACCAAAACCAAACAATCAATACAATGACTGTAGGTAATAATGGTGGTGTTGTATTAAATACTTTGGCTGGAAACGTTGGTTACGGTGGTGACATGACAACTTTAGCTTCTAATTTCTTATTCTTATGGGGTGATGACTTAGATGATGAAACTGGTAATGTTTATTGGGAAGTTACAGGAACTGCCCCAAATCAAACATTGATTGTACAATGGGATAATATAAATAACTGGCCTAATGGTGCTGGTGCTGTTACTTACCAACTTCAGATTGAAGAAGCTACAGGAATCATCTATTTTGTATATGATGATGTAGAATTTGGTGGTGGTGAAACAGCTGATGATTTTGCAGGAAATGCAGATATCGGTATTTCAGGTCCAACAACTGACATTAACGTATCAAACAACAACCAAACGTATTTGCAAAACAATACATGTGTTCGTTTCTACAACGCGCTTTGTCCAAATCCAGTTCTAACAACTGTTACTCCTTTACAAGAAGAAGTTACACTTGACTGGAATGCTGGTTTATATGGTGAAACAGAGTGGACATTGATTTATGGTCTTGCTGGATTTGATCCATTAACAGGTGGTACAACAATTACTGTTAACACTTCTGATGCGAACATCCCAGGTTTATCTCAAATTACTGATTATGATGTTTACATCTATTCTGAGTGTTCATTAGACAACTTGACTTCAGGTGGTTTATTGGTATCTTTCTCTACTTTACCTTGGTGTGCTGATCCAATTACACTTGGTGGAACTACTGCAGTTGATTCATTGTTCTCTACATGGAACTTTGTACCTGCTGTTGGTGCTCCGCAAGCATTGTCTGGATTCAACTTACATTACGGACCTTTTGGATTTGACTTGTATGCTGGAACAAATGAAGTTGCTACAGGATTAGATTATGCTGATACGGTTGCAAATGCAGCTTGGTTAGCTGGTGGTGTTTATCAAGTATATGTTCAAGCTGTTTGTGGTACTGATACTTCAAACTACTCTGGACCATTTACATTTGTAATGCCATTAACAAACGATACAGTTTGCGGTGCTGAAATGCTACAAGTTGATGGTACTGTTTACACATTCAATAATACAGGTGCTACTGCAACTATTGGTGAAGCTGCGTTAATTACAGGTTCTAATCCTGCTGGTTACAATGGTACAATTTTACCAATGATGGCTTGGGGTTCTCCAGCTATCGAAGGATCAAACTGGTATACTTTCGTTGCTCCTGCTTCAGGTTCAATGTGGTTTAGTGGTCAAGATGAAAACTTCTTCGGTTCGCAAATCGCTATCTACGAAGTTACTGACTGTGCTGATTTTGCAACATTTAGTTTAGTTGCTGCATCAGATCAAACAACTCCAGACTTTGCATCGAAAGTTGCTCCTCATTTCACAGTTTGTGGATTAACACCGGGTGCTACTTACTATGTATTACATGATGCATGGAGTAATGGTTTTGGTGGTCCAGCTAACTTTGGACAATACTCTATCAAAATGACTGAGATTGTTCTTCAAGCTGGTGCATTTGCTGACGTAATCAATACTTGTACAGGTTCAACCGTTAACTTATTCGACGGAATCGCTGGATATGACAATGGTGGTGTTTGGACAGCTGAAGTTCCAGCTGCTGGAACAGGAATCACTGATTCTCTTTGGAATTCAACTGGTTTAGCTTACCAAATGTTCAACTTTGAATACCGTGTAACTGAAGGTTGTGCTTACGATTCTATCGTTGCTCAAGTTGATGTTTATGAGCCTTCAAATGCTGGTGAAGATGGAGCAATCTCTGTTTGTCGTAACGAACCATATGATTTATTATCTGGTTTAAATGGAACAGCTGATTTAGGTGGTACTTGGTACAACCCATCTAACCAACCTTTAGCTTCATCGGCTGTTGTTTCTAGCAACATACCTGGACAATACAATTTCGTTTACATCGCTGGAAACGGAATTTGTCCTGATGATTCTGCTTTAGTATTGGTTAATGTTGATGCAACTTGTAACTACTTAAATGTAGATGAAATGTTCTTTGCAACTATGACTGTTATGCCTAACCCTTCTAACGGAGTGTTTAACGTAGCAAACACTGGTTCAACTGAAGTATTCAACTTCGAAGTTACAGATATGGAAGGTCGTATCGTTCTTGCAAAAGACGCTGCAATCAACGGTTCAACAACTACAGAAATCAATCTTACTGGAAAAGTTACTGGTATGTATATGATCCGCGTTTACAATGCTAACGCTGAGAAAACATTCCGCGTGATTCTTCAATAAGATTCATCTGAATATTGAAAAGGGAAGTCGAAAGGCTTCCCTTTTTTGTTTGTGGAATTTTTAACAAACCTGAAAAGATATTTAAAAGCTTAGTACCTTAGCAAAAAATCAGATTATGTTAGCTCCTTTTAATTTACAGAAGTGGATAGATGAGAACAGAGACTTGTTGAAACCACCGGTTGGAAACAAAAACCTTTACAAAGAGGCAGGTGATTTTATCGTTATGATTGTTGGTGGTCCCAATGCTCGTAAAGATTATCATTACAACGAGAGTGAAGAATTATTTTATCAAATCGAGGGTGATGCTCTAGTGCGCATTCAAGAAGATGGTAAAGCAAAGGATATCGTGATAAAAGAAGGTGAGATGTTTCTTCTTCCAGGAAATACGCCACACTCACCTATTCGCAGTGCTAATACCGTTGGTTTAGTGATTGAAAAAGTGCGCAAAGGAACGGATATGATTGATGGTCTAATGTGGTTCTGCGATGAATGCAATCACAAACTACATGAATTTCGTTTTCCGCTCTCCAATATTGAGAATGATTTTCAACCAAGATTTAAAGAATATTATAGCTCTTTAGAACTAAGAACATGTGACAATTGTGGTAATGTTATGGAAATAGACGAAAGATTCATTTAAACGATTGATATTAAAGCCTGAGACTACTCAGGCTTTTTCTTTTTATATAATTACCGCTAATATTTAAGCGCATAATTTCAAAAAGAAATAATGCTCTGTACTCTTTAACACAGCGCATTCAATGATACCTATCCAAAAGACTTTTACTTTAAATGAAAATTAATTAGAACTATACAAAGTAATTCATTCATGGTATGTATAACAAAGTCACTAAAACCAAAAGAAGAACGAACCCTTGAAAAGATAAATTACTTTAAGCAGAGAAGGCAATGAAATTAACGTAGTAAGTTAACATGACCAGTCAACACATACTCATTGAAACTATAGTCGTAATACCTCAGCTTCCAAACATAAGTTCCATCTTGGCACTTAACATCTTTAAAAGTTCCATCCCAATAATCATCGAAAGAGGTAATTGTATATAGTAATTCTCCCCAACGATTATAAATAGTCAACTCAAAACTTTCTAAATTACCACCTATAACACTAAATCCATTATTAAATTCGTCGCCATCACCAGGTGTAAATGTATTGGGAATATACACAAATGGATCATATGATACTAGTACATCATCAGATGCCGAACACCCATTAGCATCAGTATAAGTAACCGTAAAAATCATATTTTGATTAGGCGATGTTGTAGGACTCTGGCACGTAACACAACTCAAAAATTCGACCGGAGACCACACATACGATCCAGAAGTTGTGCTTGTTGCAGATAATTGAACAAGATCGCCATACATAGCTTGCACGTCTGGTGATGTTTGAATGAATGGCTGAGGAAAAAGGTCGACTTGAACATAAGCTGTATCAATGCAACCAAACTGATCAACTCCAATAACACCATATTGGGTGTTCACCAAAGGTCTAACATTAATATTCGCACTAAATGGCGAATTCAATATAGTTAACTGCGGATACCATGTATATGTAATTCCCCCACTCGCCCACAAATTTGCAATTTCACCAGGGCAAATAATTGTATCATTTCCAGCTTGAATATTCGCCTGAACAATATTTATAAGCACACTGTCCCTCAAGGTACCACAAGCATTTGTAAAATCACAATAATAGGTCATGTTAGCAGTTGGACTTACTACAACGGTTGGACCAATTACTGTATTAATCAACATATTGGGACTCCACAAGTACGTTTCTGCGCCAGAAACTGTTATCGTAGCGGCGGATCCTAAACACAATTCAATTTGATCAGGTATAATCGGTATGGGAGGGTCATAATAAACATCTACCCTTACCGAATCGAAATAAGTGCATCCATCAACTGAGGTAGCTTCAACGAAATAAGTTGTTGAGACCGTTGGCGTGGCAATTGGCGATTGCACCGTAGCATTATTAAGTGTTGCACTTGGTGTCCAAGCAAAAGTTGCACCATCTGAAATCCATATAGGAGTCGAATTACCAATACAAATTGAGGTATCATTGGCCATGACGGGATTAAAGGGCAAGACAGGCACCGTAACCTGAAGTGTGTCTGAGCCGCAACTATCGGAAACAATAACAGTAAAAGTTGTAGTAACGTCTAATACTGCCGTTGGCGTTGGACTCGTTGGATCATCCAATAAATTCACAGGTGTCCATGAATAAACTGAACCTCCAAATGCTTCAAGCTGAAAGGCATCGCCAGGACAAATGGCACCATTTGGTTGGACTATTCCTCCTTGAAAGTCACCGATATTTAAATCGAACACTACGGAATCAGGAGAAAAGCATCCATTCGAATCAGTAACTACCAAGGTCACAGTATAATCTCCGGGACCGGCATAAAAGTGAGTTGGATTTACCTCTGTAGATGTTGTATTATCGCCAAAATTCCAAAAGAAGGTATTGCCATTTGCACTATTATTAGCAAAAACAACCGGATCTGGCATACAAATTAAGGGTTCTGGTTCGGCAACAATTGCATCAATTGTGCTTAATTCAAACTTAAATGCTGCCAAATTACAATTTGGACTTGGATTATTTGGTGACCATACTCCGGGAGTACTTGTAAATCCAAAATCATTACCACCACACGCTCCACATACAGCGTGGTATATTCGTCCAGACTTATCAAAACGACTTGTTCCACCGTCAACATGGTTACTACTGCTTGTAACGCCACCCATATATGTTGCATATTTCAACATTGATGCATCCTGATCAAGAACGGCAATATAGAAATTACTCCCATTAGTATTCGGTTGAAAGGCATCAACTGTGACTTCAAAACCATTCGTTGAGGAATTAATAGCTTGACTTACGGTAGAATTTGCATTTAACACACCACCCCAACCAGAAAGATATATATCGTAACAATCAGATACCAAAAATGCAGTTGGAGAAATTTCTACATTTCCAGATCCAGAACCTATCATTGTGGTCCACTCTATCGCTGTTAATCCTGCATTATACTTCTGAATAAACTGTCCAGAGTTTGCTGTTCCATATTTTCCAGGTGTTATCGGCCATGCGGTCTGAGTTTGACCAAAAACATACACTTTGTCATCAATATCCAATTGCACAAAATAGGCCTGATCATATTCATTGAATCCCATGTAGGTTCCTGAAATAAATGAGCCATTCGTACCATTCAATTGTGCAACATATCCATCTGCCAATCCACCATTTGCGCTTAAATCAAGTCCATTCGTAATTGGAAGATTATTTGAAGTTGTTCCACCAGTAAAATAGACATTACCATTACTAGCCAATTGCAATGCATTTCCAGTTTCATTTCCAGTACCCCCAAAAAAGGTACTCCATGTTAACGAACTCAGCGTACCTGGCATTTTAAAAACAACTGCATCTTGTGTTCCAGCAATTCCACCTTGCATTCCTCCAACCACTGGGAAATTACCTGAATATGTTGAAGAAGCGACATAAACATTTAATGCCGCATCGACTACTATTTCGCCTCTAAACTGATCCCCATAATTGTATTGTAACATATCTCGATTCAATCCATCGATATTTGAACCGCCAATATATGTAGATGCAATTAAACTAGTCCCTGTAGCATTTAAACGCGCCACATAAATATCTGAACCAACAAAATTCAACGAATTTTCATCTGCCGTGGGTCCACCGTTAAAAGATGGATCATAAGGAGTTCCAGCCATTGGAAAATTAGGTGAGGACGTAACACCATAGATAAACAAATCGCCATTAGGGGCTGAAATTATACTTTGAGGGGTCTCATTTCCGTTGCCTCCAATATAGGTAGAGTAGATTAAAGCTGTTCCGTTCGCATTAAATTTTGTAATTCCGATATCTATCGGGAAAGAACCCGTACCGCCATTAAACGACAAATCAAATGCTCCTGAAGTTAATGGATATCCTGTTCCAAATACAATCCCACCTCCGAATAAATTTCCATCTACATCTGGAGCAGCTGTAAATCCCCAATTGTCTACAATTGACCCGGTAAAGGAGGAAAACGTTAGACTTGGATCAATTACTAATTCAGCTGTTTCATCAAAACCATTCGGGAATTCAAATGAAACAATATTGTTTTGAATCGAAAAATGGCACATGACTGCTTTTTTCTTGCCTTCTTTGATTGTCCATGCAACTGGTGCACTTTCTTGAATTTCACCAAAACGATTATTGATATGCAATCGTCCTTCGTTATCGATCCAAATTTTATCAGAACCTGTGAACTCAATTTGTATTGCAGACGGTGAATGACCGGGCGCAACCAAATAGCTGTATTTAAGCTGTTTGTCTTTTCCCTCTAAGACTAAATCAATCCCTGGATACAAATTTTGCATAGCAATATGCGAATACCCGTAAACCTTTGATTTCCATTTAGCTTGGTTATTACCTAGGAAGTAGTTACTGTAGTGACTAGATGAGTCTTTCACAAATGCTTTTCCTTGCCAATTGGAACCTAAAAACTTAGATTTTATAACATGTGCATGAATTAATTCATCATCCTGGTGATCTTCTTCCCCTTCATGTTTATGACCCACTTTTGAACGGATATCAGACAGACTGAAGGTGAAGCCGTCTTTTTCAATGATCATATTGCCGTTGACTAATTCAACATTGTATACAATACGCTCATCCCATTGACCTTTATTGGGAATCATCCATACCTCTTGAGCCTGCAAAGTATTAGCACAAAGCAGGACAAACAAAAATATGTATTTCAAAACATTCATTCAGGTCGAATTTACAACATTTCAATCAAAACCAAGCTACTGAAAAATCAATATAATAGCTCGTTGACATGCTGTTTTACATCTTAAACTCTTTTAAACTCAAATTGGTTGCTTTTTAGTGGATAAATATTCACATTTTTTTCACTTAATCGGTTCAATAAAAACGTAACTTTGCACCTCAATTCTTCTATCGTCGATGAGTGATGCAATACAACACGAGTGCGGAATAGCACTTATTCGTTTAAAAAAACCTCTTCAGTTTTACCTGGACAAATACGGAACGGCTTTTTATGGCTTGAATAAGCTCCATTTATTAATGGAAAAGCAAAACAACCGGGGACAAGATGGTGCTGGTGTAGCCAATATTAAAATGGACATGCAACCAGGTGAACGTTACATTTCAAGATACCGTTCGATCCACAGCAAACCAATTCAAGATATCTTTGATTATATCAATGCTCGTTTCGAAGAAATCGGTGAAGAAGATCCAAGTAAATTAAAAGATGTTGACTACTTAAAAAAACATGCTGGTTTTACTGGTGAGTTGTTTTTAGGTCATTTACGCTATGGAACTTTCGGAAGAAATTCGATTGAAAGTTGTCACCCCTTCTTAAGACAAAATAATTGGATTACTAGAAATTTAGTAGTTGCTGGAAACTTTAACCTAACGAATGTTGATGAGTTATTCGATGTTTTAGTTGAAGTAGGACAACATCCAAAAGAGAAATCAGATACAGTAACAGTTCTTGAGAAAATAGGACATTTTTTAGATAACGAGAACGAAGAAATGTTCTCTCAGTATAAAAAACTTGGATACAGTAATGCTGATATCTACTCAAAAATTGCTGAAACATTAGATGTTGAGCGCATTTTAAAAAGAGCATCAGAAGATTGGGATGGTGGTTATGCAATGGCTGGATTATTTGGTCACGGCGATGCATTTGTATTGAGAGATCCAGCAGGTATTCGCCCAGCATATTGGTATGAGGATGACGAAATCTGTGTTGTAGCTTCCGAACGACCTGTTATTCAAACGGCTTTCAACTTAAAAAGTGAACAAATTCGTGAATTGACTCCTGGTCATGCCCTGATTATCAAAAAGAGTGGTCATGTTACCGAAACGCTTATCAATCAACCGGATGCACAACCTTTAAAATGTTCATTCGAACGCATTTATTTTTCACGCGGAAATGACATAGAAATTTACAATGAGCGTAAACTCCTTGGGAAAATGATTGTTCCGCAGGTTCTTGATGCAATTGATCACGATTTAGATAATTCCGTTTTCTCTTTTATTCCTAATACAGCTGAAGTTTCATTTTATGGAATGATCAAAGGATTAGAAGATTATTTGAATGATCGAAAATTCAAGCAAATCCGCGCATTAGGTGCTAATCCAACGGATGAACAAATCTCAGAGATTATTTACCAGCGCGCTCGAATTGAAAAAATCGCCATAAAAGACGCAAAATTAAGAACGTTTATTACGCAAGATGAATCGCGTGATGACCTTGTGGCGCATGTATACGACATAACGTATGGTAGTGTTAAAAGACATCAAGATAACCTTGTTGTAATCGATGACAGTATTGTGCGTGGCACAACTTTGAAACAAAGTATTTTAAGAATTTTAGATCGTTTAGATCCGAAAAAAATAGTTGTTGTTTCATCAGCACCTCAAATTAGATTCCCAGATTGTTATGGAATTGACATGGCGAAGATGGGTGATTTTATTGCCTTCGAAGCTACGATTAATTTACTAAAAGAAACAGGTCGAGAGCATATTATACAAGAGGTCTATACCAAGTGTAAAGAACAAGCCAACTTGCCGAAAGAACAAATTCGTAATTATGTAAAGGAAATCTATGCTCCTTTTACGAATGAAGAAATTTCTGCGAAGATTGCTGAAATGTTAACACCACCAGCGATTAATGCGAAAGTTGAAATCGTCTACCAAACGGTAGAAAATCTGCATGCATCTTGTCCAAATAATCTTGGTGATTGGTACTTTACTGGGAATTATCCAACACCAGGAGGAAATAAAGTAGTCAATCGAGCATTCATGAATTGGGTTGAAGGCAAGAACGAAAGAGCATATTAATTCTTAAAACATGAAAAGACAAACAACGATAATTCTTTATATTCTCGCTGTATATGTCGTGCTACAATTTGTATGGTGGGGTTATCACCTTATTGAACTTACTCAGGAATTGAGCGGTGATGAAGGAAAGTTACCCAAACGCGTTCTGATGATTATCGGTGAGGGACTTGTATTTTTCTTTCTGCTTATTCTTGGTTTTTGGAAAATTCAAAATTCAATTCGAAAAGATTTAAAGCTAGCCGAGCGTCAAAAGAACTTCTTGCTTTCTGTTACACATGAATTAAAAACACCCATTGCTGCTAACAAGCTATTTCTTCAAACAATTGGTAAACGCGAATTAAGCAACGAGCAAAAGCAAGAAATTGTTCAAAAAGCACTTTCAGAAAGTGATCGCTTAGAATTAATGATTGACAATATTCTCAATGCCTCGCGAATAGAGAATAATGCCTTACAAATGGTAAAAGAAGAGGTTGATTTAAGCCAACTTCTCGAAAACGTCATCAATCGTTTTAAAAAATTCAACCCTCATCAGGAATTAATTCATGACATTTCACCTTCCATTAGCATTCAAAGTGATGGATTTTTGATTGAAACCATTTTTAATAATTTAATTGAAAACGCTAGTAAATATGCTGGACCAGATGCTAAAATTGAAGTTTACTTAAGTCAAAACAATAATTCTATTGTCTGTGGGGTAAAAGATAATGGTCCTGGTATATTGAAAGAAAATACCAAAGAAATTTTTTCCAAGTTTTACAGAGTTGAATCAGAAGAAATACGCTCACAAAAAGGTAGTGGTTTGGGACTATTTATTGTAGCAGAATTTGTTCGTCTCTTGAAAGGAAGAATCACCTATAAAAACAATTCGCCAATTGGTGCCAATTTTGAAATAATACTCACAAATGACAAATAACATTGGTTTAATCATATTAGACGGTTGGGGCATCGGTGATCATTCGAAATCAGATGCGATTTTTAATGCGAACACTCCATTCATGGATAGTTTATTAAGCAAATATCCCAATGCGACCCTAAAAACAAGTGGTGAAGATGTTGGTTTGCCTGATGGTCAAATGGGTAATTCAGAAGTCGGTCACATGAATATTGGTGCTGGTAGAATTGTTTATCAAGAATTGACACGTATCAATAAATCCATTCGAGAGGGCGATTTTTTTACAAATGAGGTTCTAATTGATGCAATGAAAACAGCCAAAGAAAAGGGTGTTAAATTGCACTTAATTGGACTTGTGTCAAAAGGTGGAGTTCATAGCAATCAAGAACACATCTATGCTTTGTGTGAGATGGCGAAAAATCATGGAGTGTCGGATGTTTTCATTCATGCTTTTACCGATGGCCGCGACTGCGATCCTAAAAGCGGATTAGCCTTCATGAAGGAATTGGAAAACCAATTGAAAAATACAACAGGTAAAATTGCATCAATTGTCGGACGCTATTTTGCAATGGATAGAGACAATCGTTGGGAACGTGTGAAAAAAGCTTACGACCTTATGGTGCATGGATCTGGTCAAGCATTTTCATCTGCAACCGACGCTATAGAAACTTCTTATGCAAACAATAAAACAGATGAATTTATTGAACCGTGTGTCATTGAAGAAAATGGTCAACCATTGGCTAAAATTGAAAATGGAGATGTTGTAATTTCGTTCAATTTCAGAACCGATCGTCCAAGAGAAATCACCACCGTTTTGACCCAGACCGCATTTGATGAATTCAAGATGGTACCGTTAGATTTGCATTATTATTCTATGACAAATTACGATGCTACTTTCAAGGGAATCAAAGTGATTTTCGAAAAAGACAATCTTTCAATGACACTTGGTGAGGTTTTATCAAAAGAGGGTAAATCACAAGTTCGAATTGCTGAAACTGAAAAATATCCACATGTAACCTTCTTTTTTAGTGGTGGACGAGAAACTGTTTTCGAAGGCGAAGATCGCATAATGGTAAATTCTCCTAAAGTTGCTACCTATGATTTACAGCCCGAAATGAGTGCATTTGAAGTCCGTGACCAAATTGTTGATTTTATAGAAACAAAAAAGCCTAATTTCATTTGTCTCAATTTTGCTAATCCAGACATGGTTGGGCATACAGGTGTTTATTCTGCAATTGTAAAAGCTGTAGAAACAGTCGATGCTTGTTTAAAAGAAGTCGTAGAAATCGGTTTGAAACATGGTTATGAATTTCTGATCATCGCAGATCATGGTAATGCTGACAATGCTATTAATTCAGATGGAACTCCCAACACTGCACATTCACTTAATCCAGTTCCTGTGGTGCTGGTTACGGATGAAAATTTAAGGTTGCAAGATGGTATTTTAGCTGATGTTGCACCTACAATTCTGAGCAGACTAGATATTGTTCAACCTGTTGAAATGACAGGATGTTCACTTATATAAGACTTGAATATTTGCACATTGAGGGGCTAGCCCCTCTAAATAACATGATATAGTTCTTTATTTTTGTAGAACTATTAATCATTCAGCTAACTTACTACTGTTATAATATGATGGTTAATAGTTTTCTTATGATTAAACTTTGTATCATGAAAATTCTACAACTAACTACCTTTCTTTTCTTTCTTACTCAACTGAATGCTCAACATTCGGATATTTCATCCTGGACAGCAGATTATTCAAAGAGTAAATCATTCATTGAGAATTTGGGACAATTCGATGAATTTGAGACTAATTCAACAGGTAAAATTGAATATGCTGTTGATTTTGGTTCAACTCGAATCTTATTTGGTAAGAAAGGAATTTCGTACAATTTTCTGGAAGCGCGTAAAATTCCTCGTGCCGAACGAGAGCGTATTATGAACTCACCTGTTAGTTCTATCGATGACCATAAGTCGAAAGAAAAGCTAGTTGGGAAATTCATGTTTAAACAAGATGCAGTTAACATGACATGGCTTAACCCATCAACATCTACTCAACTTATAACATCCGAGGAAACAAGTGATTACCATAATTACTCAGTTAAGAACTCAGCAGGTGAATATGTTAGTGTTTCTAATGCTAAAGCATATAAAAAACTTACTTACAAGAACATTTATTCAAATATTGACATTGAATATGTAGTTCATCCTGAAATAGGAATCAAATATGCAATTATCGTTCATCCAGGAGCAAACCCCTCTGATGTTGCTATGGTCTTTGATCGAGATATTTCACTTTTTGATGGGAAAATTGATATACCAACTGAATTCGGTTCAATAATCGACCATGCTCCACTTACTTTTTACCAAGGCGATAACAGTAATATTATTCCGTCATCTTTCAAACAGGAACAAAATACCATCCGTTTTTCAGTTGGAAATTATGACAATACACAAACATTAATAATTGATCCATGGACCCAAACACCCGCATTCAACACCAATTGGGATGTCGTTTGGGAAGTGGAAAAAGATGGCGCTGGAAACGTATACATATTAGGAGGAATTATGCCAATGCAAATTCTAAAATATAATTCAACTGGGGCACTTCAATGGACCTATAATACTCCTTATGACACTTCAAATGTTTGGTTAGGTACATTTGCGGTTGATTTAACGGGGATTTCATATGTTACCGCTGGATCAGTTGCTCAAATTCAAAAAATAAGTGCTGCAGGTGCAATGTTATTAAATAATGCTAGTCCTGGAGGTATTATTTCAAGTGCTGAATTTTGGACAATTGCATTTAATTGCGATCAAACTGGACTTATCATTGGAGGAACAGGTGGCACCGTATTCCCTCCTGTTTTAGATGCGGTAATTTATGATGTGAATACATCAACCTTGAATATTAATAATGAACAATTCATATCAAATGGTCCTACTTTAGCATTTCCACCAGATGTAGAAGAAGTTCGTTCTATCGCTGCAGGTCCCAATGGTAAATACTATTTTATGACCCATGATACGATAGGTTATATGAATGATAATTTCAATTTATGTCCAAATAATAGCTCAAGTTTTTACAAAAACAACCATGGCATGAGCTATGGTTATAAGTGTGAAGATTTCAGGTACGATAATGCAGGAATTATGGGTATCAGAGCAGATGCAAATGCAGTTTATACTCATCGAGGTAACCAATTACAAAAAAGGTCCTTAACTACTGGAGCGATACTATCATCAGTCGCAATTCCTGGAGGTGGATATAACAACGTATTTTTAAGCGGAAATCAAGTCACTAATAGCGGCATCGATATCGACAATTGCGGTAATATTTATGTTGGTTCTACAACAGGAGTCTACAAATTCAATTCTTCACTAGTTCAACAAGCTTTTTATGCTACAAGTTTTAAAGTATATGACGTTGTTGTAAGTTTAGCTGGTGATGTAATTGCTTGCGGTGGAACAGGTACATCTAATTCTACCAGCCGATCAGGTGGGGTTCAATCATTTTTTGCTTCAGCCTGTGCTCCTATCGCTGCAACTTGTTGTGATGCGACGATTTGCATTCCAGAAGATTTTTGTGTGAATGATGCCCCTTTTACATTTACTACAGCAACATCAGGTGGTACTTGGTCCGGACCAGGAGTAAATGCTTCAGGTGTTTTCAATCCTACCACCGCAGGAGCAGGAACTCATACTATAACCTACACCTTAGCATGTGGTTCTGAGACGATTTCTGTTGTAGTTAACCCATGTGCTACTTTATCAGTATGTGTTGAAACAAATGGAACATTAACGGTATCGAATGGTACACCTGCATACACTTGGTCAAATCAAACAACAGTTACTACTCCAATAAATAGCCAAGCAAGTTGTGTGGCATGTGGTGGTACAGCTACTATGTTTGGACCAATTTATGTTTCATGTAGCGTTGGTACAAGCTGTACATCAACTGTTTGGACAGCTTTTGGAACAGGAACTAATCAAACAGTGAACACTTACCCAGTTCAGATTGTGGATGGTATTGGAACAACACTTTTGATTAATAGTGTTTCTAGTTTACCCGCATGTGGTTCTGTCCCTTGTCCTACAATAACATTAAACACTACTGCCCAAACAAATGTAGCTTGCTTTGGAAATAACACAGGTTCTGCAACAGTTAACGCGACAGGTGGCGCAGCAGCATATACGTATACTTGGTTGCCGGGTAATTTAAACGGTGCATCACAATCAAATTTAGCCGCTGGAACTTATACTGTAAATGTCGTTGATGCGAATCTTTGTCCGGGTTCAGGAACTGTAACAATTACTCAACCAGCAGCTGCACTTTCAGTATCAATGGCAAATACCCCTGCTACTTGTGGTGCAAACAATGGAACTGCCACAGTAACTCCATCGGGTGGTGCAACTACCTACTCTTATGTTTGGTCACCAAGTGGTGGCACAGGTGCAACAGCGACAAATTTAGCTGCTGGAGCCTACTCAGTTTTAGTTACAGATTTGAATGGCTGTCAAATTACTGGCAATACTACTGTACCTTCTAGTGGTGGACCTTCGATATCTGTTTCAACTTCTACTGGTGTTAGTTGCTTCGGCGGAACAAATGGTTCAGCAACAGTTTCTGGAAGTGGTGGAACAGGAACATTGTCATACAATTGGATACCAGGAAATTTAACAGGTGCAACACAATCAGCACTTTCTGCAGGAACATATACTGTAACGGTAACAGATCAAGGTGGTTGTTCAAATTCAACTACCGTCACAATTAATGAACCTACAGAATTAACACTTTCTGCAGGAACCATAAATCCAGCGAATTGCGGAGCCACTGATGGTTCAGCATCTGTAATTGCATCAGGTGGAACAGGAACATTATCATATACATGGTCACCAAATGTGAGTTCAAGTGCCAGTGCAACTAATATTGCTGCTGGATCTTACACTGTTACGGTGCAGGATTTAAATCTTTGTTCTGAAACAATCAATATTGTCGTAACCTCTATTGGAGGTCCAACAGTTACATTGGCATCTTCCAATGACGCTTCTTGTTATGGTGGAAACGATGGTGATGCAACTATCAATGTAACTGGAGGAACGGCACCGTTTACCTATGTTTGGTCACCAAGTGGAGGGTCAGGAGTTTCTGCTACTAATTTAAGTGCGGGCACTTATTCTGCATCAGTAACAGATGATCAAGGTTGTGTTGGTTCTGTAAATGTTATAATCGGTTCACCTACACAGATTGTCATAACTGAAACAATTACAGACATTATTTGTGGATCTAGCTTAGGTCAAATCTCAACATCAGTAACTGGTGGTGATGGAACGTACTCTTATGATTGGTTGCCGAATGGGGAAACAACCTCCGGCATTTCTGGTCTTGCAGTTGGCACCTATTCACTTGAGGTCACTGATGGCAGTGGATGTTCTGTTCTAGAGAATTATGTTATTTCTACAAGTGGCACCTTGACAATAGTAGCAACTCCCGCTTCAACAACAATCAATGCTGGAGAATCCGTTCAATTAAATGCAAGTGGTGCAACAACATACACATGGTCACCAGCAACTGGTTTATCTGCAACTGATATATCAGATCCTATTGCTACACCAACTTCATCTATCACCTATACCGTAACAGGATCGGACGCAAATGGTTGTGTCGGAACTGCTTTAGTTAATATTTACATTCCAATCGATTGTGGTGAATTATTTCTTCCAACTGTTTTCTCACCGAATGGTACTGGGCCAAGTTCAAACAATGTATTATGTGTTTTAGGAGGTTGTATTGCTGAATTAAACTATGCAGTTTACAATCGCTGGGGAGAAAAAGTTTTTGAAACAACTGATAATACGATTTGCTGGGATGGAATGTTCAAAGATAAACCAGTTAATTCTGGGGTGTATGCCTATAAAATCTATGCAGTTTTATTTGATGGAACTACAATTGAAGAATCTGGAAATCTAACAATCGTTCGCTAATACTTGAATCATGAAAAAATTAATTAGAATTTGTTTTTGTATCGGTCTTGCTTGCATTAGTTTGATTGGAAATGCTCAAGATGTTCACTTTTCGCATATGGAATTTTCACCCATGACCTTAAACCCAGGATTAGCCGGTGCAAATGGCCCATTGCAAGGAATTGTCAATTACAGAAGTCAGTGGAATAGTGTTGCTGACCCTTACAAAACAATTGCAGCTTCGTTTGATGCACGTTTCAATGACAAAAAGCGAAATAAAAGTGGAATCATCGCTGGAGGAATCAATTTTTACAATGATCAAGCGGGTGATTTAAAAGTCAACACCAACAACGTAAACCTTAATCTAGCATACCACTTGATTCTTGATAAATCGAGTACATTAGGATTAGGGATTTACTCAGGCTTTGGTCAACGCTCTATTTCACCAGAGGGAGGAAAATGGGCTAGTCAATATGACGGAAATGCTTATAATCCAAGTTTATCGAGCGGTGAAGTATTTAACTCTCCCAGCTTTTCTTTTTTCGATGCGGGTGCTGGTTTGGTCTACACCTACAAAAATGGTGCTGGCTACATGAATCAAAACAAGCAACGATTCTTCAACGGAGGAATAGCGTTTTACCATGTCAATAGACCCAATTATTCATATATCAATAATGGTGAAGAGAAATTGTACATGCGTATTTCTGGCTTCGTAAATGCGAATATTGGAATTGCCAATACACGCGGTTCAATTTTACCTGGTATTTATTATCAACGTCAAAAATCTGCTCAAGAAATTTACGTTGGTGCGAATTACAAGTATAACTTACATGAAGGATCACGTCACACAGGTTTTACAAGACCAATGGCTTTGTATATTGGATTGTTTGGACGTGTGAAAGATGCATTAGTAGGAAAGCTAATGTTTGAATACGATCAGTTTTCTGCGGGATTCGCTTATGACATTAATATTTCATCCTTAACAGAAGTTTCAAGATCCAAAGGAGGATTTGAATTGTTCCTTCGCTTCAATATGGGCGATGGTGGTGGATTTAGAGCAAAAATTTAACCCTATTTTTTACCTTTTGCAAGGATGGATGTTGTCGAATATCCATCCACTAAAGGAATGGCAATTACTTTTCCTCCATTTGATTTGATTAGATCAGAACCAACTATATACTTCTTCGAATTAGGATCAGTTTCATTTGGATCATAATCGGCACCTTTCACCAATACATCTGGAAGTAATTCTTTAATCAAATTGATGGGTGTTTGTTCCTCAAAGAAAAGCACTAAATCTACAAAACCAAGAGCTGCAATTACCAACGCACGGGCATCTTGATCATTAATTGGTCGATCCTCCCCTTTTCCTTGTTCTCGAACAGATGCGTCTGTGTTTAATCCTATCACTAAGCGTGTTCCTTCTTGGGCTGCTTGTGCAAGGTAAGTCACATGGCCTTTATGAAGAATGTCAAAGCAACCATTTGTAAAAACAATCTTGTCACCTTTCATTCTCCACATTGCGAGCATACGCTTTGCGTCGTCTAATTCAATAATTTTATTCTGGAGAAACGTCAATCGGCTCATTCTTTTGATCTTTAGTGAAATTCTTCGGCAAGAGTGCCAACGAAACTAAGCCCAATATAATCATTAATATCGTTTGAGTCGCCCACATTAACATTCCTAATGCATTTCCTACAGCTTGAGCATTCTCGTGTTCATTACCGATGAAATAGGCTACAACCAATCCAACCAATAAAGGATACGTGCCAATACCACCATTTGTAAAAGTAATCCCTAACGATCCAGCTATGAACGCAATTAAAATTGCATTTGCAGACATGTTAGATGTTTCTTCCAAGGCTTGAAACGAAACGGCAAACATGGCAACATAACAGATCCAGATTATTGCCGTATGCAGTAAATATGAAAATGGAAATTGCGAACGAAAAATAGAGAACAATCCGGCAATTATTTCTTTAGCAAAACCAATAAACTTATTTCGAAAAGCTACTTTAAAAATGAAAAGATAGCCGGCAAAAAGCATTCCTAGCAATAGGATTCCATAAACAACTAATTTCCATGGGAATCCAGTAGAAACAGCACCTTGTGCACCACCAAATTGAACTTCAATCTGATGTTTGATTTCCATAAAATCACTATACCCCAAAAAAGCCGTCAACAAGGCAATAGAGCATAATATAACAAAATCAACTGCGCGTTCAGCAATAATTGTCCCAAAAGAAGTGGTAAAAGGAACTCCATCAGAGCGATAAAGCATTGCAGATCTGGAAGCTTCACCAGCTCTAGGAATGGTCAGATTTATTAAATAACCAATCATAACAGCATGATAGCGATGCCAGAATTTAGTTTTAAAGCCCAAAGGTTCTAAGACATACTTCCAGCGATAAGCTCTTGAAAAATAAGCTACTACCCCTAAAAGAAGAGAAAGTATAATCCAAAAATAATTTGCTTCACGTATTGCCTTATAGAATAATGCTTTTGATTCAGCAGTCATACTCGAAAAGAAGTACCAAAATAAATAGACACCGAGTAACAGTGGCAAGACTGTTTTCAACAAAGTGCCTATGGTCTTCTTATTCAACATCAATCAATTAGATTAGTTTCTTCGTTTGGAAACACTAAAGATGGTTTGAAATTTTTCGCTTCTTCGAAATCCATATAACCATAACCAATTATGATGATGATATCACCCATTGCTACTCGTCGTGCAGCTGGACCATTCAAACATATTGTTCCACTTTTACGATCTCCTTTGATTACATATGTTTCAAAACGTTCGCCATTATTGATATTAACAATTTGAACGCGCTCACCTTCAATAAGATTGGAAGCATCCATCAACTCTTCATCAATGGTAATACTACCAATGTAATTTAGGTCAGCCTGAGTGACTCTAACCCTATGGATTTTTGATTTTACTACTTGTATCAACATTTTACAAAAAATTCGGGACAAATGTAATGCTATTTTACTTCTAAAAAGCGCTTAATTTTGATTTGACAAATAGGAAGAATTCGAAAATTCAAAAAATCAAGGTTTGATAAGCATATTATCAATTAATCTGACATCACCGCAAAAGGCAGCAATGCAGCATACAGCACCTTTCACCCACTGATTACTTAACTTCTGTAAACTATGTGGGTCCACAATTTCTAGGTATTCTAGTTTCAATTGACCTGAATTAAAAAGATCCCGAGCGAATTCAGCAACTTCATTTGGTGTCAATTCAATTGCTTTTTGAACCATTGCATTTAAAGTAGCATGTATAATTAGTGCATCTGACTTTTGTTGCTCCGTTAAACGCAAATTTCGACTACTCATTGCCAAACCGCTTTTTTCTCGAAGCGTTGGGCAAGGAATAATTTTTACTTTCAATTCAAGTTGTCGCACCATGTGTTCAATAACTGCTACTTGTTGAAAGTCCTTTAAGCCAAAATAGGCGAAATCAGGTTGAACGATTTGAAAGAAATTGTAAACAACATGAACTACTCCTTGAAAATGACCAGGTCTAAATTCTCCTTCCAAAACAGCATCTAATCCTTCTAGATCGACTCCAGGAAAACTATCATTTGACGGATAAACCTGATCAACTGTTGGCGCAAAAACAACGACATTATTGAAATCCTTCAACATATCGACATCTTTCTCGAGCATTCGAGGATAAAGTTCGAGATCCTTTGGGTTATTAAATTGGGTTGGATTAACAAAAATACTAATGACAACATACTCGCATTCTAGCACCGCTCTTTTCACTAAAGCAATGTGACCTTCATGCAAAGCTCCCATTGTTGGTACAAAGCCAATGCTTTTTCCCTGCAACCTTGCTGCTGAAATAGCTAGTTCAATTTCTTGCCGTGATGTAAAAACAGTTCTACCGTCCATGTGTCATTTTGACGTATGCGGACAAAACTATTCCTTTTTGTTGAAGTTGCGCTTTTTTTTCTATATTTTTGTAGTGTTTTTACGAATATAAAATTCATGGAGAAAAAGAAAATACTTTTTATCTCGCAAGAGATCTTCCCTTTCTTACCAAAATCCGAAATTTCACACAATGCACGAACACTTCCTCAAGGAGTGCAAGAGGCGGGCAAAGAAATTCGAGTATTTACGCCTCGTTTCGGATGCATCAATGAGAGAAGGCATCAACTTCATGAAGTGATTCGCTTATCTGGAATGAACTTAATCATCGATGATACCGACCACCCTTTGATTATCAAAGTTGCCTCGATTTCATCGGCAAGAATGCAAGTTTACTTTATCGACAACGATGAGTATTTCAAAAGAAAATGCACACTTACAGATGATGATGGCAATGATTACAAAGACAACGACGAACGTTCAATGTTTTTCTGTAGAGGAGTGCTTGAAACAGTTAAAAAATTAGGATGGCAGCCAGATGTAATTCACTGTCATGGTTGGATGACTGCTTTAATGGCGCTTTATATTAAGAAATTGTATAGTAAAGACCCTCATTTTGCTGATACGAAAGTAGTTTACAGTATCTATGAAGAAGGGTTTAACAAAGATTGGGATTCTCGATTTTCAGAAAAACTTAAATTTGACGGCTTTGATGATGAAATAGTTGCTCAATTAAAGGATGACACAAGCTATGAGAATATAACGCGTGTTATTGCAAAATATGCTGACGGAATTAACGTTGGTAGTGAAAAGATTAGCTCTGAATTGCGTAAAATCTTTGATGAAGCAACATGCTTGAAATTAGATTTCGTACCAGAGGAGCAGCAAACTAAAGCATTGTCTGAGTTTTTTGACAAAGTAATTGAAGAAACCGTACTCATATAAGATGAATCGTATACAACGTTATTCGTGGCGGAAGGTATTTACACTTTCCGCTACTTTTTTATTAGCACTTTTTTTAATCGTTTCCTGTAAGAAAAAGGATACTAATTTGGGAATGAATAATTTAGACCCAAATGAATTATTAAATTCAAACTCAGTCGATACATTTGAAATAATCACTTTTACAATTGAGGACGATTCAGTAATTACTAAGGATCCTGTTTATGCAGTGCTCGGAAATTACAATGATCCTAAATTTGGAGAAATGGATGCGAGTTTCTACACTCAACTGCGACTTTCGGGTGTGAATCCAAATTTTGGTGGAGGAGCAATTGTGATTGATAGTTTAATACTTGGATTAGAATATGCTGGACAATACGGTGATTTGAATCCCTTGACTTTAGAAGTGAATGAAATAACTGAAGCGCTCGATTCTGACTCAATGTATTATGCATTTACAACTTTAGGTACTTCAAGCTTAAATTTGATAGAACCAGGTTATGAGACAATTACGCCTGATCCATCTGGGGTTACAGTAATCGGACAAGATACTGTTGATACACAATTGCGCATTCGTTTAAAAAATTCATTGGCAACAGATTTAATAGCAGAAGCTTCTACTGGAACTGCATTTGCTTCCAATGATGCGTTTTTAGAATTTTTCAAAGGATTAAGAGTTAAAACAACTAATGGTCCGCAATCAAGTGGAAATGGCGGAATTTTCTATTTCAACCTGAATGACCCATTATCCAAGATGACGATTTACTATACACAGGATGGAAGTCAAAAGAAATATGACTTTGTCATCAATTCCTCTTGTGTAGACTTTAATCATGTAGAAATTGATAATAGTGGTAAACCGGTGCAAACTGTTATTAATGACACCGTAACCGGTATGGTTGAATATTACGCACAGGCTTTTAAGAGTCGTGCTGTCGTTCAAATTCCTGGTTTAGCTAATTTTAATAAGAAAACTGTAATACACAAAGCAGAATTATATCTACCTGTTCAATATCAAACTGGTTCGAAATACGCTCCTGGATTCGATCTTTCTGTTGCAAATCGACCGTCTTCTAACCCTAATGGCTTAACGAGTATTGGAATTTTAGCGACATACGATGAATTTAAGAAGCATTTCAAGGCTGACTTGCGCACTTACATTCAAGCAGTTGTAACAGGAAATACACCCAACTCAGAATTGGTATTTTCTCCAAGATTTTTTATTACGTCGGGAGATCGCATTGTTTTTAATGGACAAAATACCACTAACAAGAAAAAACCTCAATTGATTATTACTTACACTGAATATTAATTTGTATGTGCGGAATAGTTGCTTATATCGGGAAAAAGGAAGCTTATCCAATTGTCTTAAAAGGCTTAAAAAGATTAGAATATCGCGGTTATGACAGTGCCGGGATTGCATTGTTACACGATGGTGAAATTAATCTCCATAAAAGACAGGGAAAAGTCTCCAATTTGGAAGAATATGCTGCAAATTTTGATTTACAAGGTCATGCAGGAATTGGACATACACGTTGGGCAACTCATGGTGCACCAAACGATGTAAATGCACATCCTCATTATTCAACTTCGAAGGACATCGTTTTAATTCACAATGGAATTATTGAGAATTACGATACACTTAGAAAAGGATTAATCAATAACGGATATGAATTCAGAAGTGAAACAGATACAGAGGTATTGGTTCATTTAATTGACGATATCCGAAAAAATGAAAATGTTACAATGGCAGAAGCAGTGCGTTTAGCGCTGTTAAACGTTGTTGGAGCCTATGCAATTGTGGTAATGTCTAAAGACAATCCAAATCAATTGGTTGCTGCTCGTAAGAGTAGTCCTCTTGTTGTTGGAATTGGAACAGATAATGATTTTTATCTTGCCTCTGACGCAACGCCGATTGTTGAATATACCAAACGAGTTGTATACTTAGAGGATGAAGAGATTGCTATCGTTGACCTAAACGATGGTTTGAAAATCGTCAATATTAAAAACCAAGAAAAAACACCATACATTCAACAATTAGAATTGCAATTGGAAGCACTTGAAAAAGGTGGTTACGAGCATTTCATGTTGAAAGAAATCCATGAACAACCAAGATCTATTCGCGATTGTTTTAGAGGTCGACTGAATGCTGAAGAAGGCTGGGTTTCTCTTGGTGGAATTAAAGAGTACGAGCAAAAAATCATCAATTCACAGCGAATTGTAATGGTTGCATGCGGAACTTCATGGCACGCATGTTTGGTAGGTGAATATTTATTTGAGGATTTAGCACGTATTAACGTTGAAGTAGAATACGCAAGCGAATTCCGTTACAGAAATCCTATTATCAATGAAAACGATGTCGTTATTGCCGTTTCACAGTCAGGAGAAACAGCCGATACAATGGCGGCACTAGAATTAGCAAAATCAAAAGGTGCTACAATTCTTGGAATCTGTAATGTTGTTGGTTCATCTATTTCAAGAATAACAGATGCTGGTTCTTATACCCATGCTGGACCAGAAATAGGAGTAGCATCAACGAAAGCATTTACTGCCCAAGTAACTGTTCTAACATTAATGGCACTTTCATTGGCACATAAAAAGGGAACTTTAAGTGAATCTAAATTCCACACACTTTTGGCTGAACTTGAAGCAATTCCTGATAAAGTGAAGCGTGTATTAGATAAGAATGATATTATCGAGGAAATTGCCTTGAAATACAAAGATGCAACTAATGCCTTGTACCTAGGAAGAGGAAGTTCATTCCCAGTAGCTTTGGAAGGTGCATTAAAATTGAAAGAAATATCGTATATCCATGCTGAAGGCTACCCAGCAGCAGAAATGAAACACGGTCCTATCGCATTAATTGATGAAGAAATGCCTGTTTTTGTTATTGCAACCAAAGGTACATCTTATGAAAAGGTAGTTTCGAACATTCAAGAAGTAAAAGCTCGAAAAGGGAAAATTATCGCAATCGTTACAGAAGGTGATGAAAATGTGAAAGAAATTGCAGATCACGTTATTGAAATTCCTGAAACAGACGAGCACCTAGTTCCGTTGTTGGCCACTATTCCTTTCCAATTATTGTCTTATCATATTGCAGTAATGAGAGGTTGTAATGTCGATCAACCTAGAAACTTAGCTAAGTCTGTGACGGTTGAATAACAACTAAAAATAATTTATACTAAAAGAGCGGTTTCAGCATTGAAACCGCTCTTTTTATTTACCATAGAATCAATTAATCAACTAGAATAACTCTATTTCTAGCAATTGAATTTTCTGATTCCAAATTATAGAAAACAATAATTTCTTTAGTTTTACATTATGATCAAATCAATCAATGACAAGAACGCTGACTTTTTCGAAAATGTTTTTGCAGTGGTCAAGCTGATTCCTAAGGGTAGAGTTTCGTCATATGGAGCAATTGCCAAATATTTAGGTAGTGCTCAATCGAGCCGAATGGTGGGATGGGCAATGAATGCATCGCATAAAATGGATGGAATTCCGGCACATCGCGTAGTAAATCGTCAAGGATTATTGACGGGTAAAATGCACTTTGGAAGTCCAACATTAATGGAGGAAAAACTAAAATTGGAAGGGATTGAAGTTGTCAATGATCAAATCAGCAATTTTAAAACGCTTTATTGGGATCCATCAATTGAATTAAACATTGACTAAAACTAAATGTTATCTCCTAAAACATTGTAATTTTACTGTATGATTCTTGTTACTGGTGGAACCGGACTTTTAGGAAGTCATTTATTGGTTGAGCTTACACGCAATAGCACACGTGTGCGGGCTCTTTACCGTAATAATGATCGTATTCATCAAGTTCAAAAAGTATTTCAGTACTATTTCAGAGAAAATTGGCAAAAACCATTTCAACTAATCGAATGGTTTGAAGGTGATATTTTGAATACACCCGATTTAGATGATGCAATGCAAGGCGTTGATCTTGTTTACCATTGTGCAGCACTCGTTTCCTTTTCTAAACGAGATTTCGATGTGATGATGAAAATCAACCGAGAAGGGACAGCAAATATCGTGAATTGCGCAATCGATGCAGGCGTTAAAAAACTATGTTACGTCAGTTCAACCGCTGCGACGGGAGGAGTATCATTTGAAACTGTTACTGAAGAAACAAAGTGGAAACAATCACCACTAACAAGTGGTTATTCTATCTCAAAATACTCAGCGGAAAAAGAGGTTTGGCGAGGAGTTGAAGAAGGGTTAGATTGCGTTATTGTAAATCCATCAGTTCTTTTTGGCGCTGGTAACTGGGATGAAAGTTCATTGACTATTTTCAGAACAATCAATGAAGGTTTGAAGTTTTATACCCCAGGACAAAACGGTGTTGTGGACGCGAGAGATGTTGCCGAAATTATGGTGAAATTAGCTATGAGTGAAATTAAAAATCAACGCTTTTTGTGCGTAGCTGAAAATGTTCCTTTTAAAAAGTTATTTACTGAAATTGCATTAAAAGTCGGTAAAAATCCACCAAGCATTAATACCCCTAGATGGGTACTTGGATTAACGTGGAGATTGTCATGGGTACTTTCTAAATTCAGAGGAAATGCTGCTGCAATTACCAGAGAAACTGCGAATAGCGCATTTAATGTCATGACTTACGACAGCAGTAAGATAAAAAAAGAACTCGGTTTCACTTTCAGAAGTTTAGATGAGACCATAAACAATACGATTGAAGGTCGAATAAAATAAACTTTTTTAAAAAATAAGTTGTTCTAAATTTATGGCTATCTCAAAATACTTTCAGGGAAAACACAAAGAAAACTTGCTTATTGGCATTCTAATCATTTTTTATACCGTTGGAACAGTAGGGATTCTTCTACCTGACTTTAGGAATCAATTCTTAGCACTTTCCTTTTTCAATTTATTACTTTCAACTACGGTGGTTTTACTCGCTCGTAAAAAAGACTTTTTAAAATTTTTGTTTTTCCTTTCGCTTTGTTTTTTAACGGGAATAACTGCCGAATGGATTGGTACCAAAACGGGTTGGCTCTTTGGTAATTATTGGTATGGTAAAAATTTAGGTCCAAAAATCGACGGAGTTCCTTATGTAATCGGATTGAATTGGGGTATTTTAGTGGTATCATCCGCTTCTGTCATCAATCGAATTCAGGCCAGTATTCTTATAAAAGCGATTCTCGCTGCGTTATTAATGACTGCTTTCGATTACCTATTGGAACCAGTTGCTATTTCCAGTGATTTTTGGCATTGGCAAGGTGAAATTCCATTTTATAATTATGTGTGCTGGTTTGCAATTTCTTTGCCATTACACTATCTTTACTTCCGATGGAAAATCGTTGAAACGAACAAAGTATTTACATCCTTGTTTATAATTATGTCTATTTTCTTTATTATCTTAAACGTATTTTGATATGTATTGGTGGGGACCTTTCGTTTTAATAATAACGTTCTTCATTATGGAGTTCATGGCATGGGCTACACATAAATTTGTGATGCATGGCACAATGTGGTATTTTCACGAAGATCACCATGTTGAAGAGCCTGGTTTTTTCGAACGTAACGATGTTTTCTTTTTAATTTATGCAATTCCTTCATGGTTGTGTATCATGCTAGGAATGATGAATAATAACTATGTTTCAGTTTGGATTGGATACGGAATTGCTGCCTACGGATTTGCGTATTTTCTTGTTCACGATGTGTATATTCATCGCAGATTTAAATGGTTACGTGATATTGATACACCCTATTTCATGGCCATTCGTAAAGCACATAAAGTTCACCACAAATACAGAGGCAAAGAAGATGGTGAATGCTTTGGGATGCTAATCGTTCCAAGAAAATATTACATTGAAGCCAAAAAAGCTTTTGCAGCTAAACATAATAAATCATGAGTTTATACATGTGGGTGATTCTCGGAACAGTTACTGGACCTTTTTGTCTAAGTTTCGATAAAAAAGTTCATTTCTACACCTATTGGAAAGCACTTTTCCCAGCAATATTGATTGTCGCATTAGCCTTTATTTCTTGGGATCAATTATTTACCCAAGCAGGAATTTGGGGATTTGATAAGTTTAAGACACATAATCTTATCGAGAATTTTCTTGGTGATTTACCGCTTGAAGAGGTGTTATTTTTCTTAGTTGTGCCATATGCTTGTGTATTTATTTATGAAGTGCTGAAAGCATATTTTCCGCAACGAAAAGTGCATAAACTAGGTCACTTCTTCGCCTTTGCTTTCACCTTTGCCGGCTTTCTTTTCGGTATTTTAAACATGGATAATTGGTACACTGCAAGTGCATGTATCATTACTTCTATTTTAACGGTTGGAATTTACTTTATTCAGCGCGTGAGCTGGTATGGCGATTTCGCATTTACTTACCTTGTAGCCATTATTCCTTTTCTTATTGTAAATGGAATTTTAACCGGAGCAGTTACCGATGAACCAATCGTTTGGTACAGTGCCGACCATATCATGGGACCTAGAATTGTTACGATTCCTGTAGAAGATTTGTTCTACAACTACGCAATGCTTCTCCCTATTATTTGGATTTACGAGCGACTGAAAACGAAAATGCTTTGAATTCAGGGTTCGGGGTTAGTTCATAATTTTAACCACAGAAACACTGAGTGCACGGAGGCTTTTTAACACATAAGACACATAGAAGAAAAAGTTTATCCAAGAATTAAGATAGTGCACATCGACACCTGCGGTGTTCCAATTAATTCCATTTAGTCATTGAACCATTAGGAATTCATCATTCATATCTTAACCACAGATACACTGAGTGCACGGAGGCTTTTTAACACATAAGACACATAGAAGAAAAAGTTTGTCCAAGGATTAGGATAGTGCACATAGACACCTGCGGTGTTCCAATTAATTCCTTAAAGTCATTGAACCATTGGGAACTCATATCTTAACCACAGATACACTGAGTGCACGGAGACTTTTTAACACATAAGACACATAGAAGAAAAAGTTTGTCCAAGAATTAAAATAGTGCACATAGACACCTGCGGTGTTGCATTTAATTCCTTAAGGTCATTGAATACTTCGGATTTCATCCTTCGTCAAGCTCAGGAACCTTAACTCATAATTCATAACTCATAATTCCCTAAAAGAAATCGTATTCCTTAAAGTTGAGAATCATAATAAAATTGGTTGCTACATCTCGGGTTAAAACATACGTCAACAGCATACTGCGTTCATTATAGAGCATTTCAATTTCCGTAATAAAAACACCATCGCGATAATAATGTTTGTCCTGCAAATTGCCATGCTCGTCATACAAAAATTTAGTTTCTTCAGAAGGTACTTCTTGATCACCTATGATGGTTTTTATGGAGGACATCAATCCTTTTTCATTGTATTCATAGGTGATTTTACTTGTTCGAGATGTCATCATTAATCGCTCTGTGCGTTCAACTAAGTAACCGAGCTCATTGTAAAAACTGAATTCCTGCAGATACGGAAGACCATAACTGTTGTAAACGGTTTTCTTTACTTGACCATCGTATTCTTCATACTTCATGGTTTCTGCATTTAGAATCGTTCGTTGCAAAACACCCAAGGAGTCGACATATTCACGAACAAAACTCTCACTTATGACACGGTATTTTTCATCGTAGCTATAAAGTGATGAAGTAAAACCTTTTCCATCACCTCGTTTGTGTTCCGTAACTAAATTCTGATTGTTATAGATGTATTTGTTCCAAGTTGTATCAACCGTACCATCATCTTTACGGGTCTCGAATGTAGAAATCAACCGACCAAGTGAATCGAAAGAATACACATATTCATACTCCGTATTTCGCATGATATCGCCAGGCTTTTTATAGGTGAAGCGTCCATTCAAGGATTCCACTTTGTTAATACGAATAAACTCTGAATCGAAAAAGGGTTTATCCGTAAAGGCAAGACCACTTCGGTTATCGAGCATTTGCCCAAAAACACTTGTTGAAATGATTAAAAGAAAATAGAGAATGACTTTCACATTACAAAAAACGCTAAAAGATGTGCTTTGGGTACACTTATTCTGAAATGTTATGAAGACTTTACATTGAATAACATTAAGCCTATTTTCGAATCATCAATTGAAGCGCAGCCTTTACATCCGTTGTTGGCAATAAACAGGTGCCATCGTAGCATACAAAAATAGTGGTGTTTTCAGCGTTTTCTTTATCTTGAAGCATAGGTAAATTGGCTGATGCACCTCCTGAAAAAATAACATTCGGTAAATAGTATTTTTGCAATTCCCTACTATTTTCAAGTGCTTCATCTCCCAATATGGCCACTTGATAAAAATCGCGTATTACATCAAGCAATAACATCCCCCAGTTGGAATATCCAGATCCATACTGCTCCATACCATCGTAAATATTGGCCAATTGTTGGTGGGCAATTTTGATGAATTCTGGTTTGTAATACAATTGTCCCAAATAAAATAAATTGCGGGCCATCACTGAATTACTTGAAGGCAAAACGTTGTCATTAATTTCCATTTTCCGCGCAATCAACTGGTTGGCTGTTGAGGTATAAAAGAACATCTGAGATTGCTCATCATGAAATTCATTCAAAACAGTCTCACAAAGTTCATTCGCTTTATCTAACCACTCCTTCTCAAAAGAAATCTGATAAAAAGCAATCAATCCATCAATGGTATGCGCATAATCTTCTAAGAATCCATGAATTTTTGAAACACCATTTTTAGCCGTCCGCCAAAGCTTTCCATCTTCAGTCATTTGCGTTCTGACTAACCAACGGGCAATCTTTCTTGCAGACTGCAGTATTTCTTCCTCACCGAATGCTTTGTAGGCATCACACAGTCCTTTCAAGGTCATGGCATTCCATGCTGTCAAGCATTTATCATCTAAGCCTGGACGAACTCGATGCGAGCGCTCATCCAGTAACTTTTGATTTACTTTTGCGATTTTATCCTCAAATTCTGCTAAAGTCCATTTCATTTTAGCTGCAAAGGCCAAATCAGATTCGGTGCGCAGAAGAATGTATTTATCCTCTTCCCAATAACCTAATTGGTTGACATTGTAGAAATCCTTTACCCAAGCAAAATCCTCTGTGCCCAAAATTGTCTTCAATTCACTTGGATTCCAGCAATAAAATTTTCCTTCATCTCCTTCACTATCGGCATCCAATGCGCTGTAAAAAGAGCCTTCTAGGGTTTGCATTTCGCGTTGCAACCATTCGAGCGTTTGAAAAACAATGCGCTTGTACAAGGGTTTTTTGTAATATGAATAAGCTCTTGCGTATAATCCAATCAATTGACCATTATCGTACAGCATTTTTTCGAAATGCGGAACCTTCCAAATCATATCAACCGAATAGCGTGTAAATCCGCCACCTACTTGATCATAAATTCCACCCAACGCCATTTTATCGAGCGTCAGTTCAACATGTTTCAAGACCTTTTCGTCTTCAAATTGAACCGCATATTGCAGTAAGAAATCGTAATTATTTGGCAAGGGGAATTTAGGTGCCCGTGATGAACCGCCTTCCATTCGATCGAAATTGCGCGACCAACGCAAAACCAATTCATGTAATTTCTCTTCATGAAAATCAGAAAATTCAGTTGGGTGTTCAATTAATTCACTTTTCGAAATACCTTCTGCTAATTGAGCTGCATATTCCGTAGCGCGTTCCCGATCATTTTTATAAGTGTGAACCAATGATTTCAAAATGTGCATCCACTGATCTTTAGGGAAATAAGTTCCGCCATAAATTGGTCGACCATCAGGCAATGTAAAACAATTCAAGGGCCAACCACCTTTTTGCGTCATCAATTGAACCGCCGTCATATACACTTGGTCAACATCTGGACGCTCCTCCCTATCTACTTTCACGTTGATAAAATAAGCATTCATCAAAGCAGCGACTTCCTCATCCTCGAAACATTCATGTTCCATCACATGACACCAATGGCAAGCCGAATATCCCACACTCACCAGCACCAATTTATCTTCTTTCTTGGCTTGTTCGAATACCTCATCTGACCATGCCACCCAATTTACAGGGTTGTGCGCATGTTGCAATAAATACGGTGATGACTCTTCAATTAAGGCGTTTGTATGTTTGTGCATTGAATAATGTGTGTGTTTAAAGCGCAAAAATACGAAGATTGGGTTGACTTAAAGGTTATTTCGCCAAGCTCAAAGTATCGCTCTGCTCACGGTTCTATCCTCTCGATTCTCTCCTCATGACTAATCCACTTCCCACTCTACCTTTTCCTTCTTGTTCTTATCCGCTTCCTCTTGCATCTCCTTAAGTTTGTTTTTCAACTTGGAGTCCTTTTTAGGTTTTTCGATCAATGCTGGATTTTCAGTTTCCTCTGGGTCGAATTGAATTTTAAGCGTTTCTTTGTCTTGTTTTTTCTCTTGGTAAATCTTTACCGTTGAATCGTTTTTAAAGAAGCCAAATTCCGATTTCAAAATAGATTTCGCATCTTGTTTTGCTTCTTCTCGGTTTTGTTTAGCCACATCTTTTTTTGCTTGTTTGTCCCAAACAATGGTTGGATCATCCAAATCGCCATACATGCGCATAAAGACCATAACTCCCGTTCCATCATCTATTTCCTCTCCAAACTCAGTAATTTTAGATGCCTCTTTTAAATCACGGAAACGGAAAGCAAAACGATAATCAATCTGATTGGTAAAAGTGTGGGATCCTGAAACATCCACATCCAAGGCACTTGATTTTATGGCCATCATAGGAATTTCCATTTTCCCATTTCTGATGATTAAGGTGTTTTCTAATGTTTCAAACTTCAAATCTTGCAGCTTTTTCTCTAACAAAGCAATGTTCTTCGAGCCAATCGCCAATTTAGCGGAAGAACTCGTGCGCAAATTATCGGTGATTGATTTGAACGCATCTACATTTTTCAAATGTCCGTCTTGGATACGAATGAAAATTTCTGATTTGATGGATTTTGATATTACCCCAGAACGCAAATCAAAGGGGGCTTCCAAATACACCTTGGCTTGCGCTTGTCCTGAAATATTGTTTTCACCAATTACTTCTTGTCGGAAATTATTCCATTCTCTAAAAAGAGACTTGAAATTTACATTGTTCGTAGAAACGTTCGTTGTTAAATAAAAGATCTCTGGACTCCGCTCTTCGATCGTTAAATTCCCATTCAAATCTGCATCGGCACTGTTCAACGACAAGGTTGGGAAATGAATTTTTCGGTCGCCCATGACCATGTTCCCACTCATTCGTTTAAAGGAGTGACCTTCATAAACCAACTTTCCAACTTCCAGGAAAACACTTGCATCGATATTATTTGGCAAAACGAATTGTCGACCATCCGAGATTTTTTCTTCTTTGGAAGTCGTGCCGAGATCAGCGATGTCAACAAAATTGCTTTTCAATTGAACGTTTGTGTTTAATCCACTGCCGTCTTTCAAATAGGCGATGATGTTTTTGAAAACTCCATCCACTGCGAAATCAGAAGAACCAATTCCTAAGGTAACGTGTTCCAAACCTGCTTCATCATTGCGCAAATACAATCGACCATTCATATTTTTAAAAACACGCTTGTCTTCGATAATTTTCACCAAAACATTTGACATTTCGACATCACCTTCCAATTTATTGACATCATAATATGCCTCATCGTCAATAAACCTCATTTTAACATCAAAATCAGTTCGCACCTTTACATTCCCTTGGATCTTTTCAACCTCTGGCATTCGAAATAAGGCATGTACTACATTCAGTGATAAATTACCATTGGCCTTTCCTTCCAAATGAGGCGCAGCAAATTTCGTAAGCAACACATCTCCAGTGAATGGTCCTCCCGCAGTTGAAAAACGAATGTTTGCTAATTTTAAAAATTCCTTTTCACTTCCACCTTTGTTGCTGTATTTCCCATCGAGGTGAATATCGCGAATTTTGATTCGTTTCGCTGGTTCGGTCAAATTACCATTCTCTAAACCAAATTCACAATCAATCAGGGCTGGCGCCAATGAATTGATTTCGCCATTTATATCTAAGTTAAAATTCAATTTCCCCGTACCCTCAAATTTCTTTATATCATCCACCTGTTGCACAGAAAGATTATTCGCTAAATCGGCTAATTGAATGTCCTTCGATTTAACATTGAAATTGAACGTTTCTGGTTTTACAATCCCATTGACCGCAAATGGCAAATTGGAGATATAAATTAGTGCATTTGGAAAAGCAACAGTTCCTTTCTCTTTATCTACTTTCACTTGAATATCAAAAGCAGCTGAACGATTCGATAACAAGGTAACCTCTCCGCTTTTGGCTTTTATAACCTTCAAGTTACTCGTCGCATGAATATCGAATTGTTTTTCACTGAATTGTCCTTCCAGTTCCATCTCATTCAACTTGGTGCGATATGTCTGCGCTGTTGCTTCATTTGCATACGAAAACCGAACTTGATCTAGAAACACTTTTTCCAATTCAAACTTGAAAGACGAGGAGGTACTATCATCACTTGGTTTCATGATGTCATAATTCACTTCACCACTTGAATTGACTTTCAATTGAATCGTTCCAGGGTTTATTTCAATGGATTTCACATTGTATTTTTCATTCCAAATATCCATTGGATTGAATTTCAAGCGCACACGTTCAGAAAAAAGCAAGGTGTCACGATTCGTCGATTTTGCATAGCTATCTTGAATGAAGACATTGTTGAAATCGACCGATAAATTGGGGAAAGAACCCCAAAAAGTGAGGTCAACCTCAGAAACAGAAACTTGTGCTTTTAGGTGTTTGTTTACCTTATCTATAACAACGCCGCAAATGTCATCTTTAAAAAAATACAAAACTGCCGTAATCAGTAAAAAAATACTGACCATAGAAATGGCAAACCACTTTGCTATTTTTAAAAGACGATGCTTCATTTAAAGATTAAAATTAGCGCTGATTACCCTGAGATTAAAGGGAAACACGTAAACTTATTAACGTGCGATTGTTCGATTTTGTTACATAACTTCTTAAAAAGAAAAAAGAGCAAAGAACAAGGAACAAAGATGACGTGTTTTAGACACTTGGATTATTGAAAAATCCTTGCTCTTTGTTCCTTATTACTTGTTCCCTTCACAAGCAATGTTAACAAACTTTTAATTCTCCAAAACCACACGGACACAAGCCGAAAACTTATCGTTTTTCTTAATCTTTGTGCTATCTTTGTGCTATTAAAAATCAATAAATGAGTTTACTTACTGTAGGCAGTGTTGCCTTTGATGCGATTGAAACACCATTTGGTAAAACAGATAAAATTATCGGTGGTGCTGGGACATATATTGCACTTTCTTCTTCTTTTTTCATGAAGGAACAACGCATTGTTGCTGTTGTTGGAGAAGATTTCCCGAAAGAAATGTTAAACCAATTGGAAGCAAAAGGTGTTGACTTAGAAGGACTTCAAATTAAACAAGGTGAAAAAACCTTCTTTTGGTCTGGAAAATACCACAACGATATGAATACGCGTGATACACTAGTTACCGAATTGAATGTGTTGGAGCATTTTGATCCAATTATTCCTGCAAGTTACCAAGGAACTGAGTATTTAATGTTAGGGAATTTGAGTCCACAAGTACAGCGATCAGTTATTGAACGATTAGAAACGCGTCCGAAATTAATTGCGATGGATACCATGAACTTTTGGATGGACATTGCATTAGATGAATTGAAAAAGACAATGTCGATGGTTGATGTACTAATTATCAATGACGAAGAGGCACGCCAATTATCGAAAGAATATTCATTAGTGAAAGCTGCTAAAGTGATTCGCAATATGGGTCCAAAGCACCTAATTATCAAGAAAGGTGAACATGGTGCATTGTTATTCCATGGTGATCATATCTTCTTTGCGCCAGCTTTACCATTGGAGGATGTATTTGATCCAACTGGAGCAGGAGACACATTTGCAGGAGGATTTATGGGTTATCTTGCGTCAACAGATGACACATCATTTGAAAATATGAAACGTGCAATCATTGCAGGTTCAGCATTAGCTTCGTTTTGTGTGGAGAAATTTGGCACAGAGCGTTTGACAGAAATTACAAAATTAGAATTAGAATTACGTATAGATCGATTTGTCAACTTGGCGGCATTCGAAATGACACAAACTGTAGGATAATATCCTAAAATAACTGAGACATGGAAAAAAATACTTTCATCGGAGAATTAGAAACATTAGTGCAACATGAAGATGCATTATCGGTAAGTAGAGAAGTGAATGAGCTTAAAACGCGCTTTGAGGATTACATCCTAGAGGAAGAACGCAAGGAGCAAGTTGCACAATTGGAAGCGCAAGAGCGCGGAGAAACTTATGAGCCGAAAGATTTTAAACCCTTGAAGGAAGCTTTTTACGATGTGTTCAATGTTTACAAGGAAAGACGTAAAGGGGTAATTGAAAGCAAGAATGCTGAAGAATCAGAAAACTTGCGTCGTAAAAAATTCTTGTTAAACAAGTTACAAGACGTTATTCAAAACGAAGAGAACATTGGCGCTGCCTTTGGTACCTACAAAGAAATCCATGATGAATGGAAGAAAATAGGTAACATTCCACGTGAAAAGCGCGAAGAAATTCAAAAAGAATATTCTCGCTTACTAGAGCTTTTCTTCTATAATATGAAGATTTACCGTGAGTTGAAAGACCACGATTTAAAGCGTAACCACCAATTAAAAGCAGAAATCGTTCAGCAATTGGAAGAGTTGAAAAATGTAACTTCAATTAAAGATTTAGAAGTTGCTTTGAAGCGTTTACAAAATGAATGGGAGGAAATAGGTCCAGTTACCAATGAAGATTGGGAAGGACTGAAAAACAGGTACTGGGAAACAGTTCGTTCTTTGTATGAAAAAGTAACGAACTATTACGATGAGCGCAGAACTTCATTACAAGAAAATCTAAACAAGAAAAAAGAATTATTGCAAGAGGTAACTGCTTTTGTAACAGAATCAATCGAGGCTGATTCAGTAAAGGCATGGGAAGATGCGACAGAAAAGTTGTTGAAATTTCAAGAAAACTGGAAAGCAATTGGTTTTGGACCACGTAAGGAAAACGAAGAAATTTGGACATCTTTCCGTGCTCAAAGTGATATTTTCTTTGAGAAGAAAAAGGCCTTTTACGCAACAATTCAAGATAAATATGCAGTTGTAGCAGATGCAAAACGTAAAATCATTGAAAGTGCGAAAGCCTTGAAAGAATCAAGTGAATGGAAAGATACTTCTGAAAAGTTGATTCGTTTGCAAAAGGAATGGAAAAATGTTGGTCATGCTGGACAGAAATTAGAGCAAAAGTTATGGACTGAATTCCGCGCTGCTTGTGATTCTTTTTTCA
>JAIOZF010000064.1 GCA_021740745.1 Crocinitomicaceae bacterium
AAGAAATTTTGAGCAAAATAAACGCAGCAAAATCGAAAGCAGATTTCCGCACTATTCGCGAGAGTTTGGAGAAAGCTGCAGTTGATTATATCAACCGTTTGAATGCATTGAACTAAGAACAATATTTTCTTAAAATAGTGAAAGCGAGCAGAAATGTTCGCTTTTTTTGTTAATTTCCGTGTCGCTATGAAAAATATAATTCTCGCAATTGGATTGCTCTTCTTTATTTCCACTATCACGCTCACAGGTGGAAAGGATATTTTTTGGAATTCAATTGCCCTAGGTGGATTGATGATTTATTTTTGGGTGTTTGAGGTAATTCCCATCTATATCACCGCACTTTTTCCACTCATTTTTGCCATACCACTTGGTGTATTAGAAAAGAGTGATTTGGCCACTTCTTATGGTGATTCTAATGTTTATCTCTTCTTTGGAGGATTTCTTTTGGCTTTGGGTTTGGAAAAGTGGAATGTTCACCAGCAGATAGCAAAAGGCATTTTGAAAATTGTTGGTAATTCCAAACCACGGATCTTATTGGGTTTCTTATTCAGTACAGGCTTACTGAGTATGTGGATTTCTAATACAGCAACTGCATTGATGATGCTGCCAATGGCAATGGCCATTATAGAAGCTCTACCTGCACATCAGCGTAAAGGAAAATTTGCCATTTTTCTGTTATTATCGGTCGCGTATGCCGCAAGTATTGGAGGTGTAGGCACATTGATTGGTTCTCCACCTAATGTGCAAATGGCAAGTACACTTGAAAGTACCTTCGGAGTAAAAGTAGATTTCTTGGATTGGATGAAAATTGGTTTGCCCTTGAGTATAACAATGGTTCTTTGCACGTATTTGTTCTTCTATATTGCGATGGGGAAAGAACGAAAAGAAGAGCATGCGGATTTGAAACTTTCTGAATTGGGTTGGAACAAAGATCAAAGAATTGTATTGTTTGTTTTTCTCGGAGTCATTATCCTTTGGTCATTCAAAGACTTAATTGTTGATTGGACTGGAATCAGTTACCGAGATGAAAACGCAGCGATTCTTGGTGGAATTCTACTTTTCTTAATACCTAGTTCACACGAAAAGAAAAAGATGCTGGAATGGAAGGACACCGAGAAATTGCCTTGGGGAATTTTATTGCTTTTTGGTGGTGGACTAGCCTTGGCGCAGATATTTGAAAAGAATGGTGTAATGGCACAACTTTCTAAATTATTCAGTTCGATGCACGATTATTCTTTTGTGTTAATCTTAATTGCTGTTATTGTGATTGCCGTATTTGCATCAGAAGTGCTGTCGAATCTTGCAATGGTCAGTATTTTTGTTCCATTGGTTGCCACTTTTGCTTTAGATCATGGTGTCCCAATTGAAAAACTAGCGATACCCTTAACTTTAGGTGCAAGTTTAGCTTTTATGCTACCTGTTGGTACTCCTCCAAACGCAATTGTTTTCTCATCCGGTTATTTAAAAGTCAAGCAAATGGTCATGTATGGCTTGGTGTTGAATATTATCGGAATCATTCTTATAACGCTATTTTCAATTCTTTTTTTATAAACAATTTGTTACATGAAAATCCTTCTCTCACCCGCAAAGTCAATTGATACTTCAAAAGTAACGGAAGCTTATTCTGTTTCTCTTCCTATTTTCTTAAAAGAATCGGAACAGTTGATTGCTAAGTTGAAGAAAATGTCAGCAAAGAAATTGGCTAAATTGATGCATATTTCACCTGATTTGGCCGAATTGAATGAAATGCGTTTCAAGAATTGGGATAAACCTACAGTACAAACATCAGATGTGATTCCTGCAGTTCTTGCGTTTAGTGGAGAGGTATACCGTGGATTAGATGCCTTGTCTATGACAGAAGAAGATTTGAACCTAGCAAATGATCAAATTCGCATTTTATCTGGACTATACGGAATTTTGAAACCAATGGATTTGTTGGTGCCTTATCGATTAGAGATGGGAACGAGTTGGCAAATTACACCGAAAGTTAAGAATCTGTATCAATTTTGGGGTAAAAAATTAGCGCAACAACTCAATTTAGAATCGGGAAAAGAAGAAGTAATTATCAATTTGGCTTCTTCTGAATATTTCAAAGCGATTGATAAGAAAACGTTGAAATCAAGCGTAATTACTCCTGTTTTCAAAGAATTTAAAAATGGAGAATATAAAATTGTGATGATGTATGCAAAACACGCTCGCGGAGCAATGGCGCGTTACATTGTTAAAAACAATATTCAATTAGCGGAAGAATTGAAATTGTATTCAGTCGATGGTTATTCGTTTGATGTTAATCAGTCGTCAGAAACGGAGTGGGTATTTACCAGATAAGATTATCCAAAATTTACTTCTGGATTTTTCTCAATGATGTCCCACGTATGATCGGCTAACAATCGAACTGTTGCAACGTAGTTAAACGTATTTCTTGATCTTCCCCATTGATTTGGACCAATTAGCGAAATCAAGTAAGCTCCATTTTCTTTAGTGTATAAATGATAGATATGGTTAATAAGCGGTTCAAAGCGCATTTCAGCCATATAAATGAACTCAGAAATTGCCTTACGATCGCTCAATTTCTTTGCTTGTTCCGCCAATAACTGCATTTGCTCATAAATCTGGTTCAATTGCATATCGGTTTGGTGTTCCATTGCCGACATAGCTCTTCCCATTATCTTCCCTTGATCCTCCGGTTTAACTAAAGCACTTCCTGCATGATGAGGATATTCCAAAGCATGCGGTTTTTCTGTTATTCTATCGGGATCAATTGGGTTGATAAATTCTTCGTTCATGAGCACTTTACTAATTAACCATTAAAGTTAATTTTTGTTTGAGGATGTACGAATTTTGTTTCTAATTTTCTCTTCTTTTTGCCAAAGCGTATAGAGGCAGCGAAAGCTGGTGAAGACGAAAAGCGACTAACGTTAGTGCGGATGCTTTGGGGTAGAAGCAAAAAGCGCTTTTTACAATTCTCCAAAGGAACTTAGCAGCGCTCCGTTGCACTACGGTCGCTATCGCCGACAAAGCTCACTATGCTTTCAATTCAAAATTCAGAATTCAGAATTCTTTGAGCGGACTAGTTCTCCTGGAGAATTGTGTTTCTTCACTTCGATGGTTTAAGATTATTTGATAAATTTTCGGACGAATGCTATTTCTCTTCGGGTACCTCGGAGTGAGAAATTTTATCTTTTAATAGATTACGAATTAGAAGTAGGATCGAAAATGGTGCCTTTTATTCTGAAAAAGTGGAGAGAATTGGAAAGCGGGCACCATGAGCAAGTTCCTGAGTCTGCGAAGGAAATCAGCGAAATGGTCGCATTTCCAAGAGTGGAACGCATTGAGGAATAAACAGCACAGAGTTTTCTTTTGTTTCTTTTCTTTTGCGGAAAAAGAAAAGAAAAAAGAATATTAATAATCATTTTTCAACCCCTTCCAGAAACCTCTTTATCTCCCCAATCACCAGCTCCATTTTCTCCAAATGCGGATGATGTCCGCAAGCATCTAATAATTGAGTTTCAACAGTTCCATTAACCGATTCTTCAATGAGTTGTAATTGTTTAATTGTCCCATACTGATCCTTCGAACCTTGAAGCGCTAGGAGAGGAGACTTAATCCCTGATATATCCTGACAAATATTCCAATCCTTAAAATCGGCTGATTTCCATGTATTCGCCCATGCAAAGAATAAGTTTTCTGTTTTATCTCCGTGAAACTTTTTTAATCCTTCTAATTTACCAGAATTGTAAGCTTCAACGGCAGGTTGAATTCCTGCAATTGTTTCAGGTTCATTGATTACATGTGCAGCCATGGTGATTGTAGCAGCGACTTTCTTCGGTAAATGAGCCGCATAGAGTAGTGCAATACTTCCACCGTCTGAATGACCAATTAGGATGATTTGTTGATCAACACCAATTAAGTTTTCAATTATATGAGGTAATTCATTAAGTGCATATTCGTGCAAATAGTTGGCTGTTCTTGTCTCCTGAAATCCGCTTGACCTTCCATGTCCTTCACGTTCATAAACCAAGCCGTTTAATTGTAATTCTTGGCATAGAAGGGTTGGAAAATTGCGCCATTGACCGATTGAGCCAAGTGCTTCATGTAAAAAAATCAAGATTGTTTTTTCTGTTCTTGGATGATCCACACGAATGGATTCATAATACAATTGTACAGAAGGAAGATTTAGATAAGGCATAACATGAAAAAAGGAGATTCAATGAACCTCCTTTGTATATTTTATTGCGATTGAATTAGTTTTTTACGCGCTCAACGTAGATTCCAGTTCGTGTATCAACTTTGATAATTTCACCATTGTCAATAAACAAAGGAACTCGTACTTCAGCACCAGAAGCAATTGTTGCAGGCTTCATTGAGTTCGTTGCTGTATCTCCTTTTACACCAGGTTCTGTATAAGTTACTTCAGAAATGATATACATTGGAAGTTCAACTACTAAAGGAGTTTCCTCTTCAGCGTGATACAAAATACTACAAATCATTCCTTCAACCAAAAACTTTGGTTTTTCAACCATCTTCGCTGGAATGTTTACTTGCTCATACGTTTCGTTATTCATAAAAACGAAATCTGAACCTTCTTGATATAAGTACTGATACTCGCGGTTTTCAATACGAACAATATCTATTTTATGTCCTGCAGAGAACGTATTATCAATCACTTTACCTGATTCGATTTGGCGCATTTTCGTACGAACGAAAGCTGGACCTTTACCTGGTTTTACGTGTTGGAATTCAATAATTTGAAAAAGCTTATCGTTGTGTTTGATACACACTCCGTTTTTAATGTCTGCTGTATTTGCCATGAGTATTTTATTAATCGCCCCAAATATAGGGAATTTATTATTGATATCGTTTATGTTCGTTTGAAAGCTTACAGGTTTTGAACTGAATCTGCTGGTTCTTTCAAAGTTCATAAATTAATTACACTCAATACTGAAATGATTATGTTTCATGAATTTGATTTTGCATCTTTGTAACTTACACAAAAAATGATAATATGTTAGAATTCAAAGAATATTGGGAAAAATTAAGTTCTGTTGAGAAGTTAAAATTTGTACTCAAAATAATTTTTGGCTTGATAGCATTTTTGTTTGCTGTGTTCAATTGGCAAACGGTTGAACTTCATTTGGTGTTTGGAAAAGTAAACTTACCATTGACTATTCTAATCATTCTTTGTTTCGCCATCGGGTTTTTTCTATCGTCTCTTTTCGATTATCGTCGATTTAAAAAGAAGAACAACGAAATAGAAAAGCTTCAACGTGAAATTGAAAAGTTAAAGGCAAAAGACATTGAAGAGTCTAACTAATTGCTTTTTAGTAGCTTAAATTGATTCTTTAAAAGAGGTTAGTTTACCTGTTGGTACAAAAAATAAATCACCTTCTTCAGCCTGCATACCTTTTTCTTGAATGAAATTAAAATCCTTGATTCCGAATTGCACATAACCTAATGAATCAAATATAGCTAGCATTTCTTGCATGTTTTTCTCTGCAATTTCAATTTGAACGAAAGGTTGGTGCTTTTCCAATAAAGGTTTGATTTCTTGAAAAACCGTCAATTCATATCCTTCGATATCGCATTTGATGTAATCGATTTTATCCAAATTACTCAACAGTTCACTTCCTTTAACAATTTTCACTTCTTTGGTGTCGTGCTGACCTTTTTCTTCCTCACTTTCTGCAATGTGTGGCAATCCAGTACGAATCATACCATTAGATTTGGGTAAAACCATTGTTATACTTCCTTCTTCAGTTCCTAAAGCCACATTGTAGCGCGTTGAATTTGGAAATGATTTCATGAAATAATCTAAGGTGTCAAAAAATTGAGGGACTGGTTCGATTGAGATAACCTTTCCATTCTTTGCTAAACGCGCAAAGTTTTTAGTGAAATAACCCAAATTTGCACCAATATCTACTATTGTATAATCTGCTTTGATTAATTTTTTCACAGCATAATGGTACTTAAATCGCTTGTCATTCTTGAGAAGACCAATATCATACAAAAGATAAAAGGCACGGTGAAGAATGCGCAGATAGTGCTTTTCGCTCAGAATTTTATATAAAAGCTTTTTAATTAAATACATCAGCCATTTTTTTCGAAAGCGAAGATACTATTTTTTGAATGAATGCTTTCGAAAGTAGGAGTGGAGTTATGAAATGCTTACTTTTGTTGCAGAGGTACAACCACAGAGTGGTGCATTGACCTTATCCATTTCGGTGGAGCCCATGCAGATTACTCTTGAAGCTTAACATTTATGACCATCAGGGGAGTCTCAGGCAGGCAATGGCGGGCTGCATTCCGATGAATCGGAACGATTCGTCGGAAAGAGGAGTTTACTCCAACCAGCAGATTACAGCGACTGTCGGCAACCTTAATCGTGTTTTCTGAAGCTTCAGAAAACCCAGCTGCATGGGTTTTTTTCTATAATTTGGGATTCGGTCTTTCAAAGAAATTAATCAAAGTCATTAATAAAAGATTGATAAACAAATAACTCGTCTCCTTAAAGAACAAAAAAAAGATTTTTCTAAAGCCTTTACTAAACGCTTTTAATAAGCTTTGTTTATCAGATCGCTTGAATTCATAATATCGCTGAGTGCTTCATAAAGAACATTCAAGTCTTCAATTGTATTAAAAGCTTGAACAGAAAAACGAATATAAAGATCGTTTCCATGACGCATTACTGGGATTTCAATTTTATATTTTTCATATAAAAGTCGTTGTAATTTTTCCGGTTCGGGTGTTGAAATAGGAATACTGCATATTTGACCAAAAAATTCTTTTGACAATGGGGCAAGTGGTTTACTTCCCAATAAATCAAAAAAGCGCGGAGCCTCAGTAATTAAAAGATCTTTACAAGCATCTGAAACTGTTTTCCAATCGTATTTATTCATGAAATCGATACATGCTGGAATCGTCAGAAATGCCGAAAAATCTCTGGTTCCATTGAATTGATGGTAATCAAAAAAAAGCGAATCACTTGGAACGAATGCCTTATATCCCCAGCTAATTATCAAGGGGTCTAGCAATGAATGGAACTCTTCTTTTGCATATAAAAATGAACAACCTTTGGGCGCCATCATCCACTTGTGACATGCACCTGTGTAGAAATCAGCTTCTAATTCTTGTAAATCGAGATCAATATGTCCAGGCACATGCGCTCCATCAACAATGGTAATTACCCCTCTTCGTTTTGCTTCTTCACAGATTTCCTTAACTGGCAATATGAGTGCAGTTGAACTAGTTATTTGAGATATAAAGATGACTTTCGTTTTTGTGGTAAATCCTTCAAAAAATTCACGAATTACAGTTTGCTTATCTACTAAAGGAAGAGTAATTGTTTGTTTGATGTAGTTAGCACCTGATTTTTCACAGTAATATTCCCATGTGCGATCCATTGCACCATATTCTATATTGGTACTGAGTATTTCGTCACCAGGATTCAATTTTAGTGATTTAGCAAGAATGTTAATGGCAAATGTTGGATTGGTGACGAATACCAGATCCATTTCTGGACAATTAATATATTTAGCAAGTGCTTTTCGAGATGTCTTTAAATAGTCATAGCCATCAACAGTTATAAATTGAACAGGTTCCATTTCAAGAATACGTTGCCAATTTTGATAATCTTCGAAAATAGGTTTTGGACAAGCACCAAAAGACCCGAAATTCAAAAAAGTAATATCTTCGCGCAGTAAAAATTGATTTTTCATTGTATGATTTTCTTGTTGAGAGAACTACTATTATAACATCGAAAATACAGAATAAAAGCATTAAAATATTAACGAAGCGTTAAATGGCTAGAGTGATTAATCTATTTTAAGTATCGTTTTGATTAAATCTTATTATATTTCGGTTCCTAATTTAAAAGAATGAAAAAGATATTAGCATTTTTACTTTTGTTGAACGGAATGTTCAGCATTGCGCAAAGTTCGATAATTGAATATAATTATCATGATGAAACCTACACCTTCTATAAAATAACGAAGAAAGGGGATACAATCAAAAAGAAACAGCCTTTCAGTTACAAAGATATTCCAGTAAAAGTTGTCGTTAAAGACTTAAATACATTTTATTACGATGTGACGTTTGAATCTGAATCTTTTGACGAAACGCCTATTAACAGTGAGCAGAACGTTGAAACACTCATGAGTGGATATTCGACTGGTTTAAATTCTTTTAATGATGTGGTTACTGAAGTTAAGGAGAATGACATTTATCAATCCCTTTTTAAAGATGGTAAATTTCAGGGGATTACAGGTATTACAGCTGCATTTGGAGCAGCAGATTCAGGTTATGATGATGAATTAGATGCTTTAGAAGAAAGTACATTGGCATTGAAAAAAATGAATGATGAATTGGTTTCTTCCAGTATTAAAGTAGATGAACTTTTTGACTATCTAACGTTAGTTGAGTTTACTAATTTGGAATTACAGAAATTGCTTTACAATCCTAATATTTCTCACGCCGAAATGATAAAGCGTGCCGATTTGTTAGCGAAAGAAGTTTTCATGGGCAATGTCGAATTAAATTCTGTAATTCAAACATCATCAGAAAAATCAAAATTGGTTAATAATTATATGGTTGCTTACTCCAATTTTCGATCAAACAGTGATTTAGTTAAAACTTCAATAAGTGAACTCAACAAAAAGATTAAATCAGAAGATGTAAAATCAGAATTATCAAAGTATACAATGCAAATTGATCAACGTAATAATTCAATTGCGGCGAATTATGATAATCTTCAAATTGCTGCAGAGGGACTAACACTTACCGGAATTCGAGGGGAATTAATGCAAGTTTATGAAAATTACGATAAAATAATTCACGCAGATTTTAATTACGAGTACTCTTTGCTTACTGAAAAAGACGTAACCCAAATCACTATGAAATTTGGCTATGCCAATGACCTAGAAGACACGCTTGGTAATGTTAAAACACGAATTTTAAAAGTACCAACGCAAGGTGGATTAAGAATTAACTCATCTGCAGGATTATCTTTTGTGAGCTATTTTGGAGGACAAAGCAGTTATTTAAATAATGGTGGAACAATCACAGAGGTAAAAGGTGATATGTTTACACCTGCAATTTCTACAATGTTCCATTTTTATCGTCAATCTTACAGATCTTTCACTGTTGGAGGATCATTTGGATTGAGTGTTCCAACAGAAGGTGAAAAGGATTTCATGTACATGACGGGTCTTTCTGGAATCATCGGTAAGAGTCAACGTGTTATTATCAACGTTGGTGCTTTTGGTGGTAGAGTTAATAGATTGTCAGATGGACTTAAAACGGGCGATGCTTTGATCTCAGAATTCTCTGAAGTACCTGTGAAAAAGGTATTTGATTTTGGATTGTATATGGGTTTAACATTTAACATCAACAGTTTTTTCTGATGAACTGATTGAAATATAGAATTTTAAGGATGACAATTGTCATCCTTTTTTTATTACATCCCTGCCTTTTTAAGCATTTTTTGAAAGCGAATATTGGCATCTTCATTGAATTCTGAAATATCCATGTCTTTTTGCAGATTTGCTATCCAACTGTCCTTTTTGCCTAATTCAAATTGCGCCATTGCCAAACCTAAATAACAAGGTTTTCCAGCTTTCATATTGTACATTTGAAAAGCTTTTTCTGCTTCTTCAAAATTCTTAGTTTCAAGCAACACTTTTCCTTTTAATTTATAGTATTCTAATTGTGAACCAGGTGAAAGTGTTTGCATAAACTTGGCGATATTTCGAAGATGTGCATTTGCTTTGTCATAATCTTTATTCATGTATCCAATCATTGAACCCATATATAAATAATCAGCGTCTAAAGGATTCTCTTTCAAAAGTATTTCAATTCCATCGGTTAAAGGATAAAAGTTCTTTTTAGCAAAGGCACTTTTAACTTGGGAATCCACGTGGTATAGAAAAGTCGAATTGTCAAGATCGTTACCACCAATTTGAAGAAGCGTTTTTAATTCATTTTGAGCATTCAGAAAACCATTATTTTCTATATGCAATAGAATCAGAGCACGGTATGGTTCTAAATCAAAAGAATCCATTTTTATTGCTTTTTCTAGAAGAGGAAACAAATTGTTCTTTGAATTCATAAAACGATAGGCCTTGTATTCAAAGGTGAGCCATTTAGCTGAGTTCGGAAAATACTTATCATGTTGCTTTAAAATTCCGTCTGCTTCCACAAACTTTTTCTGTCTAATAAGTATAATAACAAGTTCGCGTAAACTTTCGTAATGATAAGGACTCAATGCTATACCTTTTTTTAATTCAATAGCAGATTCTTCTTGTCGACCCAGACTAAAAAGAATTTTACCTTTCTGGAAATAATATTCTGGTGACCAATTATTTATTTCTAATGCTTTATTTATAACAACCAACGCTTCCGCATTTTTACCCGCTAATTCTAATGCAGTTAAATGAGCAATAACTTCTTCAATGGCGTAATAATCTAAATTTATGGAGGATATCGTGCCTTTAGTAAGATTTGCAAGACTGTTTTTCGCTCTGAGATTAGTTGAATCCAATTTTAATACCTTATTGTAGTATTCTTTCGATTGAACGCTATCCTTCTCCTTTAAATATAAATCGGCCAATTGAAGTAAGATAGTTGTATTCGTTGCATTGGTTTTTAATTCTTCTTTGTATGTTTTTTCAGCATATTTAAGGCGTCCTCTTAATTCTTCAATCTTGCCACTGAGAAGTGCCCGTTCAGCTGAATTCAAACCTGGAGCAGCGTTCGCCAATTTATCAATTTCTTTTTGCGCCTCCATTAATTGGAAATTCGCCAAATGCATTTGCGATCGCAATAAATAAACATCACTAACATCAGATGATAACTTCTCTGATTCTTTTAATAGTGTCAAGGATTTATCTAACTCACCAGAAAGGATGGATAAATATGCTTCTGTATTTTTCGGTTTAGCCCAAGTATTAATTTGTTTATGTGTTTCTGCAAGCTCGGTCAGCGCTTGTTGTTTATTGTTTTTAAGTATGTAGAGCATTGCAAGTCCTTGATGCACATACGTGGCTTTCGGTTCTTTTTTCTCCAAAGAAATCAGGATGCTTTCGGCTTTTGCTAGTTCACTCTGATTTTTATTTTTAATAATTTCCATCGCTTCAAAAAATGCAGATCTATTCATTATTGTAGTGAAAACAGGATGTGTGTTTCCTAATAAAATTCCAGCCTTTTTGAGATCCATTGCTGCCGTTGCAAAGTCATCATTCTTTTGAGTCATCGGTTTTCCACGAAGAAATATATTCATGGTTTCTTGTGATCGATTCATCAAGGCATCCGCTAATTGAAATTTCATGTCAGCAATTTCTTCTGAACTTGCCGCTTTCGTTTTTATAGCGTTTTCTAAAATGAATTCTGCAGAACTTGACTTTCCGTATAGATCATCAGCAAGAATTGCATCTTCAAATTTTACGAGCAGTGGTGTCTTATCTTTAATATCTTTTCCTCTAGGGGCCGTTACATCATTTTCTGCACCAGTAACACTGAAAAAGGAAATAACATCTGGTTGACAATTAAAAATTTCAGCAAATTGATCGGCTCCTTGAATTGTTGGCGTCTGAAGTTTTTTCGTGAGAGGCCGCACGGTATTTATTAAATAATTCTGAGTTTCATTAAGGGTTAGCAATTTATCTAGATCACTATCTCCTAAGCCAGATATAGATTTTGTTAGGTAATAAGTAAAAGCTCCATGTGCTAAAGAATCATACTCATAAGAAAGTTCATTTGCTTGACAACTAATGAATTTGGTCGTATTTAAATAACCTGTATTAAATGCAGCGAGCGTTAAACTTGCACCTTTTGCATCTATAATCGTTCCTGATCTGCAGGCATCTGTTATTAAATAGACTTTAGCTCCTTTTGAGGTAATTTTTACAATTGAATCGTGTACATCTGTAAATCGAACAGCGCCACCTGCTTCGTAATCTCTTGATTCACTCGCATTATGTGCTAAAAAGTACCCTTTATCTGAACCTTCAATATTTGCAACATCACCGTGTCCTGCGAAATAAAAAATCACTAAATCACCCGCTTGTGCTTTTTTGTTAATTTGACCAAGTCCTGATTTAATCGCTAATTCTGTCGCCTGTTTATTGACTAACTTGATAATGTTATTCTTTGCTTGTGGGAAATTACTTTCGATTACTTTGGTAATCAATTCGGCATCGTTATCAGCATATTTAAGGGAAGTAGCGTTTTTATATTCGGAAATTCCAACAATTAATCCATATACATTTTTAAAACCATTGGTTGAAGTATTTTCAACTCCAGCACCTCTCGCATCCTGAGAAAAACTTTCTTTACAGAGTAGTAATAGAAAAAAGATTAGTAGACTTTTAATCATTGTGTTCTAAAAATGAAATACTTAGTAAAAGTACAATGAATTCGTTTTACTTCTTCTTTTCAGGTAATATTATAAAATTAAGATTGAAAACAGAACCACTCTTTGAACTAAATTCACCTCGAGTCGATGGTTTAAAGGAATTCTTAAAAACACGGTCTAAGTCACTTGACATATTTCTTGAATTTGTCCCTTTGTTTGTGGCAATATATTCCATATCTAAGGGTTTATCGCTTACAAAGAATTTAAATATTTCATCTCCGATAGGAGGGGAAAGTTTTATTGGAAAGTATTTGAAAACTATCGTTGTATCTCCATCGACAAACAACTCTTCCTTTTTGATTAAATTCTTAGGATCCTTGCTGGTTGGCATAATGGGATAAATATTACCTGTTGGATCAATATCAACAATATTAAAATAGATCCGATTAGGATTAAGATTTGTTATTTCAACCACAAACTTATCTCCAACGGTATATTCATAGATTCCGTTGCGTTGTTTAGTTGAAATAAGGTTTGTGTCAGGTTGGCCGTTTACATAAGGAATTAAGCGAACCGCAACATTGTATTTAGGATCCTTAATTTCATAAGACTTTAAAAAAGTATATTGAATATATCGTTGAATCACCATGTTCAATTGCTCTGCATAGGCTTGGTCTGATTTAATTATATCAAATGTATAGTCACTTTTAGCATCAATTATTAATTCACAATTTTCTCTTCTGACAATTCTTAGTGAGGGTGTTCCTTCAAAACGTATTAATTCGTTGGATTTTAATAACTCAATATATTGTTCTTTATGGTTCTTATCAATTGGTAATTCATCTTTGTGCGCAACTTCAAAGCTAATATTGATGGGTTGAATTGGAAAGTGCGTTTTCTTAATGAAGGCCCAATAAAGAGCAGGTCTTAAATCTGTTAAATCCCTGTCTAGGTCAACAGTTGATTTGAAATTATCTGAAAAAACAACTTTTCCTTTGCCTAAACAAATTGCTTTTGTTGTATCTGAAATTCCAGCTGCATAAAGTGCAATAGTAGATTCTTTGGTAACACCTGCTAAGATTCCTGCATCTATCACCACCATCCGCGCATCTTTTACATTTGATACCTCAATATAGGGTGGAATAGCGATGAAATTACCTCCCCAAAGTGTTCTGTTGACGCCGTTTCCTTCAATTACTGGGTGCTGTTTCGGAACCCATTCGTTCATATTTGCCTGAATGGATGCATATAATGAACTGTAGCTTGTAGACGATAAAATACTTTCCAATGCTTGCGATATTGCATAACTCAGTGAGCCAGCACCTTTGCCGTCAGCCAACACAATTTCTGAATTGGGCTCTTCTGCTCTTGACGCACTTATTACTACATAAGGTGCAATTTGTTTTTCATCAACCAATTTTTCCATTGAAACGGATTGATCTTTTTGAGTTGAATAGGATGCTTTTTTATCCATCATCAATGGATCCGTTCCCCCTCTTATTTTTCCTAAAGCGCGTGTCCCACTGCCAGAGTGACAATTGTCCATAAAAACAAGAACGTCACCATCTTTTCCGGCTTGTTTTCGAATATCATAAATGATTGTATTTAATTCATCATCCAATAAATATTGTTTGATGTCGGTATTAAAATCTGTCGAATGCTTCGGTAAAATCGCATTATATGTCACAATACTTTCATCAAAACCATCTATTTCATCCTTGCTAATATCTTGAATTTGACTGCCATGAGCCGAAATGTGAATAACAACGATATCTTTTGGTCCAATTTGTTTTGTAAAAGCAGCAAATTCTGAACGTATATTCTCGATAGTTGCTTTAGAGTTGATGAGCAGTTTAGTGTTTTTACTTTCAAAACCCTGCTTGCGCAATGCAGGAAGAATAAGGCTAGTGTCATTTACACTTGAAATTGTTTTCCAACCTTTACCATCATTGGATGCATATTCACCTATCGCAATTACAAAAGCCATTTTCTTCTGAGAATAGGTATATGTAAATACAATTAAAAAGAATAATGTTGAAAGAATCTTAGACATGTTTTAGGATATGAAGAGTGAATAATCGCAAATGGTTTGGAACAATTAGAACGAATTTAATGAATAAGAGCTAAACTGCGTGACGTTAACAAAAAAAATAAGAATTATTTAGTGTAATTTACTGAAAATGAAATTGTAACTTTTTTTGAAATATGAATTATTCACACAATTTTTTCACTGAAAAAAAGTCACAAGTTGTTAAAAACTTAGTTGATTTTTTCGTTTTTAGTTCAATGTAAAATCAAGAACTTGTCTATATTCGTTGCAACTTATTTTCGATATGAAGTTATTTTCCAAATTCACTACTTTTATTGCGTTATTCACATTTAATAATGCAATCTCTCAAGAGTTTTCTACTGGTTTGACATTCGATGAGTCAGCGTATCGAAAGGTTCCAGAAATAGAAAAACCAATGGGTTTTGGTGAAAATCTGCCTAAATTCTTCTCCTTAAAGAAATATGTTCCAAAAGTGGCTCATCAAGGTCAATTCGGAACTTGTGTAGGTTGGTCTTCCACTTATTATGCTGCATCTATAGAATACGCTCACTTGTTGAAGCAAGAAAATCAAGAAATTACAACAGCTTATGCGTTCGATCCTTATTTCACTTATTTAAACATCACAAAAGAATCTAACTATTTCTCGTGCAGTGAAGGAACTTTGATTACGAATGCAGCGAATCACCTTGTTTCTAAAGGTGTGAAACGATTTTTATACAATCCACTTGAATGTGGTGCTAGAATTGATCCAAGCAATACGCTTGAAAATTCACCTATTTTAATTACAGATTTTTCTCGTGTAATTGATTCAAAAAACGAAGCAGAAGAAAATATTGCTAATGTCAAACAAGCGCTAATTGACGGACATCCAGTTGTTATCGGAATGGCATTACCGAAATCTTTTTATTTGATTGATACATCTGGCTTGTTCCAACCTGAAGCAAGTGAAAAACAATTCATTGCTGATTATGGTGGTCATGCAATGGCTGTTATTGGATATGATGACAATCGCCACGGCGGCACGTTTGAAATTGTAAATTCTTGGGGGGAAGAATGGGGACAAAAGGGATTCTTGTATGTAAAATACAACGATTTTATTGACTTCACAAGAATGGGAATTCAATTTGCAACCGAATTAAAGAAGGAACTTGGAAATGAAGGATGCGTTTCAGGCGATTGCTTAAATGGATATGGTAAGTTCGTTTATGCTGACGGAAATGTTTACGAAGGAAAGTTTATAAATGGCGAACGAGCTGGTTATGGACTTTACATTTGGTCAAATGATGCGACAAGTTTTGGTGGAGAGTGGGAAGCGTCTCAACGAAATGGAAAAGGTATTTATTACGATTTGAAGGGGCGAAAAATTACGGGTTATTGGAAGGAGGATAATTTTGTTCAAAATGAAATCGTCATCAATAAAATTATTAACGCCAATTTGAAAGAAAACCTAGCTGCAAACCTTCCATTTATGACGTCTAAAGAATTGTCAGCCTTAATTCAGGATAGTTCAATCGTCAATGCAATTGCATTAAAAATGAAGCAAGGATGTATTTGGGGCGATTGTAACAATGGTAATGGTTTACTTTTGGCAGGAAATTATATTTACATTGGAAATTTTCAATCGGGATTACGCCATGGTTATGGAGAAATGCGGTGGTTCGGTGAAAGTTGGGGTAACTCTTATATCGGTAATTGTGAGTCAAACACACGAACAGGAATAGGCTCTTATAAGTGGCCAAATGGCAATGTATACATGGGTGAATGGAAAGATGGAAAAAGAGAAGGCATCGGTGCTTTTTTTAATACCAACGGAGAGACTCAAGCCGGTAAATTCATTAATAACAATTTTGAAAGTGAAGGTTTGGGATTTGGAGAGGTGAAATTGGACAATGCTTTAGAAGATCCAAAATTGGAAGTTATTACAATCGAAAACAAAAGCACCGAACCTAAAGTTGGTTCAGCGGACAAAAAAACTAAATCAAAAAAGAAAAAATAATGAGAAAAGTACTGTTTTTAATGCTACTATTCGTTCAGTCAGCATGGGCAATTACACCTGAAGAAAAAGCCAAAATTGTAGAAGGAATTTACAACAAAGTATATTCTTCAATGGGCTTAGTTGAGGAAAAACCAAAATTTTTATTCGATACAAAACAAGCGATACGTATCGCTTATATGATGAAAAACAAAGATGGTTTTCCAATGATTGGGTTCGAAGAAAAGGCATTTGATGTTTGTGCAACAATGGGAGCGCGTAGAGATGATGCAATAG
>JAIOZF010000065.1 GCA_021740745.1 Crocinitomicaceae bacterium
GAAGATGGAAATCGTTTAATGATTGTTGATACAGGAATCGGGGATAAACAAAACGAAAAATTCTTTTCCCATTATTACATGAATGGAAATGATGACTTGAAATTGAATCTGAAGAAATTAGGCTATTCAACGGATGATATTACCGATGTTTTTTTAACGCATTTGCATTTTGATCACTGTGGTGGAGCAATACAATGGAATAAAGATCACACTGCTTTTGAACCTGTTTTTAAGAATGCCATTTATTGGAGTAACGACCAACATTGGAAATGGGCAACAGAACCAAATTCGAGAGAAAAAGCTTCTTTTTTAAGTGAAAATATCCTTCCAATACAAGAATCTGGACAATTGAAATTTATCGAAAGAAAAAATACGGTTACAAGAAATGTATTTAGTCATATGGATGTATTATTCGTTGATGGTCACACAGACAGTATGATGATTCCTCACGTGAAATATCAAGGGAAAACAATTGTATTTATGGCCGATTTACTTCCGAGTGTTGGACATATTCCATTAGCTTATGTGATGGGTTACGATACACGCCCTTTAATCACAATGACTGAAAAAGAGCAATTTTTACAACGTGCAGTTGATGAAGAATTTGTTTTGTTTTTAGAGCATGACAGCGTAAATGAATGTTGCACGCTACAAATGACTGAGAAAGGAGTTCGATTGAAAGATACATTTAAGTTCGAAGAATTATTTACCTAGAAATTTTTTTGCACGTTTAGAATACCTATATTTCTTATTCTAATTAAAAACTACCGACATGGATAAGTATCTTCAAGAAATGTTGCTCGAAATGAATATGATTATTATTCCAGGGCTTGGTGCTTTGAGTATGGTGAATCGAGCAACGGGAGAAATTATGTTCATGCCTTATTTGAAGCATGATGACCATGTATTGGCAAAGCATATTGCTGCGAAGGAAGGATGGGAAGAAAATGATGCCGTCAATTTAATTGCCAAGTACGTTCGTGAGATTGAAGCAAAATTAAATATTGGAGAAAGCTACGACATGTATCGTTTTGGTTCTTTCAAAAAAGACAATACAGGTGATGTGAATTTTGAAGCTTGGATTGGAGAAAGTCCATCTGTTGTGAATGTGTCAACTACTCCATTAGCAGAAGTATCAGATGTTGAGTCGGTTGGGGTAATTGAAGAACAAATTGTTTCAGAACCTGTTATCGAGAAAGCAGAAGAACTAGCTATTGAAACGATTATAGAAGCAGTTCCAGAACCTATAATTATTCAAGTCGAACCAGCTGAAGTAATTGTAGAGGAGGAAGTTCAGCCAATTATAACCATTGAAGCTGATTCAATTGACGTTATTGAACCAGTTAGCGAATTTGAAGAAGCAGAAAAAACGGCAACTGAAATAAATCCAATTATAGAAAAGGAAGCGATTATAGAGGAAGTTGAAACTATACAATATACAGAAGAAGACCAATGGAAGGATGATTTAGATCTACCTCCAATTAACGCAAAGATTGAACGTCCGAAAAAGCCAATTATTGAAAAGGCGAAATCGGATAAAAAGAAACGTCATCCGGCATTTTACATCTTAACTGTTTTAATAGTGATTTTAATTGGTGGTTCTGTCACTGTTGGTGTGTTTTACGATCAGTTGAAACAGCATTTACCATTTGTAGCTCAAGAAACAAGTAAAGTAGAAGAAAAACCATCAGCAACTGAAGAAAACAAGGTGATTAAAGAGGAAGAAAAGGATGTTGAACCAAAAGTTGAAGAAGAATCGATTATTGAAGAAACGCTTACAGAAGCAGAACCGAAAGAAGAAATTGTCAATTCAGCATATATTCAAACTTCCACAGGAAGAGTAAATCCAACTCAACCTTATCATGTGATTGCTGGAGCATTCCGAGAAAAGGCGAATGCCGAACGATTTAGAGATCGACTGAGAGAAAATGGCAACTCCAATTCGGAAATTATTGGAGAATTTGATGGATTATTTATCGTAAGCGCAAGTTCACATCAAAGTATGGAGGAAGCACAAAATTCACGAAAAAGTAATTCCACAATAACCCAATCTTGGATTTTCCGGTGGCCTTAAAGTCGTTTCATTAAATCAAGTAAACGATTCGAATAACCCGCTTCATTGTCGTACCACCCAACAACTTTTATCATGTTGTTTACAACACTTGTGAGTTCTGCATCAAACAAGCAGCTGTTAGGATTTCCAATTACATCGACAGATACAATTGGATCCTCGGTATAAGCCATAATGCCTTTCAAATACGTTTCGGAAGCCAATTTCATAGCTGCATTGATTTGTTCAACACTGGGAGGATTACGCACTACCATTGTCAAATCAGTGAATGAGCCATCTGGAACGGGTACTCTAACACCACAACCACCAATCTTTCCCTCCAATTCAGGAAAAATTTTCGTAATTGCTTTTGCGGCTCCAGTTGATGTAGGAACAATTGATTCTGCAGCTGCACGTCCTCTTCTTAAATCTTTGTGTGGTGCATCATGTAAACGTTGATCTGATGTATAACTGTGAATTGTTGTAATGTATGCACTTTCAATATTGCAAAGTTCCAACATAACCTTAACCATAGGCGCTGCGTTATTGGTCGTGCATGAAGCATTTGAAATAATTACATCCGTGCTCTCTAATATTTCGTCATTAACACCGAGTACAATTGTTTTAATTTCTTCACTATTAGCAGGTGCAGAAATCACAACTTTCTTTGCCCCACCTATTAAATGCTTTGAAGCCGCTTCGGTTGTTAAAAACAATCCAGTAGACTCTAAAACGATTTCTACACCATAATTAGCCCATTGAATATTCTCTGGTTGTTTTTCACTGATGAAAATAATGCGTTTTCCATTTTCAAAAACCAGATGATTTCCTTCAATTACGAACGAATGCTTCAATCCTCTATGAATGGAATCGTACTTTAAAAGATGCGCTAAAGTAGCAATAGGTGCTAAATCATTCACAACAGCAACATTTACTTCTGCGCTTTCAAGTGTTAGTCGCGTAAAATAACGACCTATTCTTCCAAAACCGTTGACACCTATTGTTTTCATTGCATTTATTTTTATCAAAGTTAAGCAAGTTTCGATATGTCTTGCCAACTTTATGAACGAAAAAAAGCGGCTTCATTACTGAAACCGCTTTTATCTATTTTATTTTTTCTTAGTATCTAACTTGAACGAATCCTTGCTTAGTGATTTCTTCTTCTGCACCAAAGAACCGTGCTTTGATAATGTAGAAGTATGTTCCTTCTTCAACAACCGTTCCTCCAGATGTTCTTCCGTCCCAACTTCCGTTTGGATCAGTGTACTCATAAATTTTATTACCCCAACGGTTCAAAATTGTACAATTAAAGGTTTCAAGCCCTTCGTATTGCACGAACCACGTGTTGTTTCCAACTGTTGAAGACAATGAAATAACGTTAGGCGCTTCTATAGAACAAACTTCTACCTGAATAGTCGCTGTATCAGAATAAGAGTGACAAACATTGCTTCCTGTGACAATGTAATTTCCAGGACCATTTACCACTATGCTTGGTCCAGTTGCTCCAGTATTCCAAACAAAACTGCTAACCGTTGGGTTTTGATTCGCATAAATTGTGTATTCTGTTCCAAGACAAATTGTAGTATCCAATACTTGTGTGTAGGCAAATGGAGGGTATACAATTGTAGATGTAACAGATATACCACAATAATTATCTGTAAAAGTAACATCATAAGTACCAGGTGTAGATGTCCAAATTTCAGGATTACTTTCAAAAGTACTAGTCGAGAAATGAACCGCGGTATCCGATGCTGACCAAACACCACCATCCCAAGAGACTGTATTTGCTACTTGGTATAAAAGGTTACAAGCAATTACATCAGGAAAAATACTTGGAGGAATAATTTGTGTAATTTCCGAAGAAACAGAATTATTACAAACATTGTCCGTAAAAGTAATGATGTAATTTCCAGTCGATGATGCATTGATTGTTGGATTTAATGTTGTTGTCGATGGAGTAAATGTTACGTTCGGAGATGATGCTGACCAAATACCACCAGTGCTATATGCCTGCGTTCCGGTGATAGGGAAGGTGAGAGAGCACAACGACGTATCATTGAATATAATCGGATAAGGCGGATAGGTTATTGTTGCGCTAACAGGCGTGTTACATGCAATATCAGTGAAGGTGACGGTATAAGTGCCCGCAGTGGTACTATTTATGACCGGATTGGTCGCATTTGCATTTGGCAAGAAAGATAAGTTTGGTGCAGTAGTAGTCCATGTTCCACCCGCAACTGATGTTGTACCCGCAACTTGGAAAGTAAAATCACAACCAATTGTATCATTGAAAATCTCTGGTAATGCTTGAACTAATAATGAAACAGTTGTGTCATAAGGACAACCAAAATCATCTACAACATTAAATGTATATGAATAGTTTCCAGTTACATTTGGCTGAACAACAATTAGTGTATCTGTTTGACCTGAAATAATTGTTGGATCTGCTGACCAGAAACTATTATTAACTGTGTTTTGGTAACTTCCTAATCCCGGGAAATAAGAACCATCGAAGTATAATCCCCATTCGAAAATATACCCATCATCAATACCTAAGTTGTCTTGCACAAAGATAGTCCAGTTACCATTCACAGGACAGCCAGCAAAACTTGCAAACGTAGTTTCAGGTGCATATGTGTTAGCAGAATTCATAGAGTTACCAGCAGAAAGATTTGGTGTTCCAGCAATAAAAGCAACAGGAACTGTATTTCCAAGATTTTGTGTCATTGGACCAATATCATTGAAAACAGAACTAAAGCAATATTCCCATCCTACACCAGCGCCGCCGCCGCCAGCATCATCAAAAGGATGACCTAAGAAGGTACCTCCTCCGCTATTACCACCAGGAATGTTTCCGGGACTATAGGAATTAACTAAAGGTACAATTTGACCAGATGGGCATTGTAACCAAATTTCTAAGTCACCCAAATAAGAGTGCTCCATTGTAATACATACTTGATTCAATGATTGCGCGTCATTTATTACGGATCCGGATGGGAAACCTCCTATCGTAATCGGAGCTTGATATTGCTGACCAGAACCATCTGGCAGATAGGTTAAACCAGCAAAGTTACCACCTAAATTAAATGTACCTGGAGGTATATCAACACCAACCGTATCTTGAGCGGTTACACCACCAATCAACTCTGTACTTTCGCCTAAACATATAATTGGGTCTAATGGACCTGTTCCTGCAAAACTTGGAAGCTGAGAAACGCGCACTTTACAGCGCATTCGCTCTTGCTGAGGGAATTGATCTGTTGCAACAACATCCACTAAATATCCTGCGCGAGCTGGAGGAGTGAACCAAATGGTATCATTGTTTGGATATACACCACCATCTGTAATCTCCCAGTTAAAATTGATTGATGAGTTGACATTCTGAGAATATCCGTTTCCAGTTATTTCTTGTGAGTAAGGAAAAACGGGTTTAGCTATGAACATGATGCTATCGCCAAAGCAAACATCAACATAGCCGGTGTCTAATGGGTTTAAAGCATTAGCTCCAACGCCGTTAATATAGGCTTCAATGTGCGGTTCAAAAGGCTGAAATTGGTTTCCACACTGTACATTGGCTAACCAACCAGTCCCTTCATTTGCCCCATCAGATACAAATTCGATTGTCAAACAACCACTTGGATTGTTCCATGTAGCTTGATGTGTAAATCCTGTTGGATCTGATACTGAATTGTGAATACCTAAAAGTGGAGAGGCCGTTGTTGGACCATCATACACGTATATAAAATCACTTCCATCAACATTAAATGTATATCCAGCATTGATTGCCATTGTAATTGACATTTTTGTACCAGTAATTGGATTTGAATCTGGACCTAGTGTAGGACAAAAAGTGGTCGTACCAGTATAATTCGGCGGGTAATTTCCTGCAGCTCCAGGATCTTGGAAGTTGTTTAATAGTGTACCGAATACACTGCAATCTGCAGGATTACTTTCAGGATATCCTGGGTCGCCCATATTCACCATTTGAGCAAAACTGCTCATTGAAACAGTCGCTAAAAGGACAATAAAAAGTGCTTTAATAAATTTCATTATTTTTTATTTTGAAGTTCGTTATTCAATACCCATTTTGACTTAACTACTAACATTTTTGAAGTACCTTCAATCATGAAATATTGATTTTGTTCTAGGATTTTTAAACCAAGATCAGCATAACAAGGTATGTTTGTACCTGTTAGTTTTATCGTTTGAATTCCTGCCATGTCTTTTCCTTTTGGGGCATCTGAAAAATAACATGCGTTTTCTAAACCATAAGTTAAAACCTTCAGGTCTGTAGGTTTTTCAGTTTGGATTTGTGTTAATTCCTCTACTGAATAAGATTTCAGTAAACGATTGTCGTATTCTTGCGAAAACGCAAGTGAACTCGTTAATAAGGGGAAGCAAAAAATGAGAAGTCGTTTCATAATTCTAGTTTGATTAAAGCAAGACTTATAATGTGAATAAATAGTTGCATTTGGGGATAAAAGTTCCGAAAATGAACACGGTAAAGTTAATTATATAAGTTAGTTTTGCAAGGCATTAACAAAGCAGTTTTATGGAAAATATTGAATTGGAAAAAGTAGCTTCTCAAGTGAGACGCGATATTGTCAGAATGGTTTCAGCAGTTAACTCTGGTCACCCAGGTGGTTCGCTCGGTTGCGCTGATTTTTTAACCGTTTTGTATTTCGACGTTATGAAGCACAATTCAGCTAATTTTTCAATGGAAGCGAAGAACGAAGACGTATTTTATTTGTCAAATGGACATATTTCACCAGTTTGGTACAGCATATTGGCGCGCAGTGGGTATTTTCCAGTGGCAGAGTTGAGCACTTTTAGAAAACTTTCAAGTCGTTTGCAAGGTCATCCATCTACCGATAAAAAATTACCTGGAGTGAGAATGGCTTCTGGTTCTTTGGGACAAGGATTGTCAAATGCTCTTGGAACTGCTCAGGCTAAAAAATTGGATGGTGATAAATCAATCGTTTATACCTTGCATGGTGACGGCGAACTTCAAGAAGGTCAGATCTGGGAAGCAGCCATGTACGCAGCAGCATATAAAGTTGATAATTTAATTGCAACGATTGATTTCAACGGACGTCAAATTGACGGTGATACTGAACAGGTGCTTTCTTTAGGAAATCTTGAACAAAAGTGGCAAGCTTTTGGCTGGGAAGTTTTACACATGGATGGTCACAATATGGCCGATATCCGTGCTACTTTGTCAAAAGCAAAATCAATGACTGGAAATGGAAAACCAATTGTAATTATTATGAAAACTGAAATGGGTCAAGGAGTTGATTACATGATGGGTTCACATAAATGGCATGGTGTTGCTCCAAACGCTGAACAACTGGAAAATGCCTTGTCACAATTAGAAGAAACATTAGGAGATTATTAATTTGAAGTTTTTCGTATTCATAGCATTTGTCTTTTTTGGATCTGGGTTTTTTGCTCAGGAACAGCTGACCAGAATCTTGTTTATTCTAGATGCTTCCAATAGTATGAATGCAAAGTGGGATGAACAAACAAGAATCGAAGCTGCAAAGGATCTGTTGGCAAAAGCCGTTGATAGTCTAAAAGATGTTCCAAATTTAGAAATCGCCTTGCGTGTATATGGGCACCAATCTCCTATAACAGCAACCTATCAAGATTGTAATGATACTAAGTTGGAAATTCCTTTTGGTCCAGCAAATCACGATAAAATAAAGTACCGAATTAAATCAATTCTTGCAAAAGGAACAACTCCTATTGCACGATCACTTGAAGCTGCAGCTGAGGATTTTCCAGATCAAAATTCTCGAAATATCATCATATTGATTACCGATGGATTGGAAGCATGCGACAATGATCCGTGCGTAATTGCTAAAAAACTGAAAGACAAAGGTGTGAAAGTTACGCCTTTCGTAATTGGCTTGGGAATGGATTTGTCTTACCTTGATAAATTCAATTGTATCGGTCCTTATTTTGATGCGGAAACAAAAGATGCTTTTCGAAATGTATTGAAGAATGTAATTACCAAAGCACTAGTCAATACGACAGTGCAAATCAACTTGAATGACATTCAAAAAAATCCAAAAGAGACGGATGTTACAATGTTCTTGTATGAAGCTGGGACAAAAAGATTGCTTTATACATTTGTACATACGATTAATCGTTTTGGAAATCCGGATACGCTAATTATTGATCCGAAGTTTAAATACGATCTAGTCGTGAATACGCTTCCGAAATTGGAGAAAAAGAATATTACTATTGTCAAAAACACACATAATACAATTATTGTTGATGCTCCTCAAGGTTTCATAAAAGTAAGATTTACAAATTCAACCAAGCCATATCAAGTTCAAGCTCGAATTATGCAGACAAATAATCCAGTTACATTGAATGTTCAAAGCATGAATTCAACAGATAAGTACTTGGTGGGTAAATATGACGTTGAGGTATTGACACTTCCGAGGACGTATTTAACTCTAGACGTTAATCAAAGCAGTACCGCTTATGTTGATGTTTTGGCACCAGGATTTTTGACATACAGAGCAGGAAACTTAGTCAGTGCTCAAGTATTCGTCAAACGGGAAAATAATAAGTTAGAATGGGTTTGCAATATCGATCCAACACTATTAACTGGAAGTTGGCAATTACAACCGGGCGATTATAGAATCGTTTACCGACAAAAGAAATTAAAGTCTTCTTTATTTACAATAGAAAAAGAGTTTAGAATATATTCGAATAAAACAACATCAGTAAATTTATAACAATGATTGAAATAGAAGTATTTGGCAAAAAAGACACACGATCTGGATTTGGTGAAGGATTGGCTGAATTGGGAAAAACAAATAAAAATGTAGTTGCCCTTTGTGCCGATCTAACAGGTTCATTGAAAATGGATGCTTTTAAAGCTGAAAATCCTGAACGCTTTTTTCAAGTTGGGATTGCAGAAGCAAATATGATGGGAATGGCTGCTGGAATGGCAGTTGGTGGAAAAATTCCATATACTGGGACTTTCGCAAACTTCTCTACTGGTCGCGTGTATGATCAAATTCGTCAATCAATCGCTTATTCGAAGAAGAATGTAAAAATCTGTGCATCACATGCTGGACTTACACTTGGTGAAGATGGTGCAACACATCAAATTTTGGAAGACATTGGTATGATGAAAATGTTGCCCAATATGACGGTTATTGTACCTGCGGATTTTAATCAAACGAAACAAGCTACAATTGCAATTGCTGATTTTGAAGGACCCGTTTATTTGCGTTTTGGACGTCCTTCTGTTCCAATCTTCACTAAAGCTGATGCTAAATTTGAAATTGGAAAAGCAGATACAATTATCGAAGGTAAGGATGTCTCAATTATCGCTTGTGGCCATTTAGTTTGGAAAGCAATTGAAGCTGCAAAGGAACTTGAAGCGAAAGGAATTTCTGCTGAGGTGATCAATATGCATACGATTAAACCATTGGATGAAAAAGCAATTTTAGCATCATTGGCTAAAACAAAATGTGTTGTTTCAGCAGAAGAGCACATGATTAATGGTGGCCTCGGTGATTCAATCGCACAAGTATTGAGCAGAAATACGCCATTTCCACAGGAATATGTTGGAGTGAATGATTCATTTGGAGAGAGTGGTACACCAGAAGAATTGATGGTGAAGTACAACATTGATACAGCTGACATTGTGAAAGCTGCTGAAAAAGTGATTGCTCGAAAATAACAATATATTTTACTGTTTTAGCTGGATTGATGAATCAACAAAATACATTCTTAAGTCGGTTAGGCCAGACAAGTCCTTTTCCCTTCATGCTTGATATAGATCGAGCTGAAGGGATTTTTATTTACGATAAAAGCGGCAAGTCTTACATGGACATGATTGCTGGGGTCGCGGTGAATAATATAGGACACAATCACCCCAAGGTGGTGGAAGCGCTAAAAACCCAAATCGATCGTCACTTACATGTGATGGTGTATGGCGAATTCATTCAAGATGCACAGTCAAATTTTGCTACAACATTGACATCTTTATTACCTGAACAGTTAAATTGTGTTTATACAGTTAATTCAGGCACAGAGGCAAATGAAGCTGCATTGAAATTAGCAAAGCGAGTAACAGGAAGGTCTGAATTGGTTTCTTTTCGTGGTTCATATCATGGAAGTACGCATGGTTCATTGAGTGTTTCTGGAAATGAAGTAAAGAAAATCGCTTTTCGTCCGCTCTTACCCGATGTGCGTTTTTTGCAGTTCAATTCAATCGTTGACTTAGAACAAATAACTATCCGAACAGCTGGAGTAATCATCGAAACAGTTCAAGGTGATGCTGGAGTTAGGATACCAAATGAAGAATTCTTAAGCGCGCTCAGAGCAAAATGTGATGAGGTTGGTGCTTTATTGATATTTGATGAAATTCAATGTGGAATGGGACGAACGGGGAAGCTTTTTGCTTTTGAACATTTCAATGTCATTCCGGATGTTTTGACCTTAGGAAAAGCCTTAGGAGGTGGAATGCCAATCGGAGCGCTTGTTTCTTCAACTGAAAACTTGAAAGAATTTACCTATAATCCAATGTTGGGTCACATTACTACTTTTGGCGGACATCCGGTAATTTGTGCAGCGGGAAATGCAGCTTTGGAGGTAATGCGTGATGAATTAGATTTTTCAGAAGTGAATCGTTTAGGCGCTTTACTCGAGGAGTTAATCGGAGCAAATGAAGAAATTATTGCGATTCGAAGAATTGGGATGATGTTCGCATTTGATATGGTTTCTGCTGAAAGAGTTGAAAAAGTAGTGATGAAATGCATGGAGAAAGGACTACTTAGTTTTTGGTTTTTATCGCATCCATACAGTTTTAGATTATCTCCACCGCTGACAATATCAGAACAAGAGATTCGCCAAGCTGCTTCAATTATCAATCAAGTGATTGAAGAAACGAAAGCTTAGTGAGGGAATATTTCCGTATATTTTTCATGTAATACACTCATGATTTTATCTGTAGACCCAGTATTTTCTTGTACAATCTTCATTGATTTCAAGGCTAAATAATCAAGTTGACCTTCTATATTATTTATTGTTTCGATAACTTCTTTTGAAGTGCTAACACTGAAACCAATTCCTTTTCGAATAAACATGTTTGCTTCCGGAAATTTTGTATGAATTGGACCGAAAATTATCGGCATACCATAAACTGCTGGCTCAAGAATGTTGTGCAAATTACCAGAAAACCCACCTCCGATATAAGCAATCTTACCATATTGAAAAGCACTTGTTAAATGTCCAATGGTATTAAGGATAAGGATGTTTTTCGCAGCATCTTTTTCTAAAAAATCAGTATATCGAACGGTTAACCCTGATAAATTATTTTCGATAGACTCAAGGTGTTTTTCATCGATGTTATGCGGAGCAATAATAAACTTTTGATCAGAGTGCTGGTGCAAGTATGGGAAAATTACCTTTTCATCATCTGGCCAAATGCTGCCTAGTATAATAGCTTTTTGTCCTTTTAAAAACAATTCAATTATTGAATTACTCGAACCGATTCGTTTGTTTTCAATTACCCGATCAAAGCGTGTGTCTCCCGTCAATTTATAGTTGTTAATATCGATATCTGAAAGTAATAAACATGTTGTTTCGTTTTGGACAAAAAAGTAGTCTACCTGTTTCAATGTCTTTCTGAAAAAAGCTCCATACCACCTAAAAAAGCGTTGATTTTCTCTTAAAATAGTGCTGACTGAAAACAATTTTATCTTGTTTTCAGAACAGACTTCAATTAAGTTACTCCAAAATTCATATTTAACAATGAACAAGGCTTTTGGATTGAAATGCGCGATTAAAACCTTGGAATTTCTCCTCGTGTCAACAGGTAAATAACCAACCCAATCGGCATAGTGTTTCCGTTTGTGGTAATTTTCCATGCCAGAAGGCGAAAAGAAAGTTACAACAAGGAACATATGAGGATTTTCCTCTTTTAAAGCGTTCATTAGTGGCAAGCCAGCATCGAATTCTCCCAAAGAAGCACAATGAAACCAAATCACATGTTTTGAAGAAAAATCTGGTAATTCTTTTTGCCAATTTTTTCTACCTTCTACCCATTTTGCCGCTTTTGGGTTGAACAAGGCCGCGACACGAATCATCGAGGCATAGAACAAAACTCCAAAAGTGTAGATATAGCGCATTAATTGTAATAAAATTCTTTAGGTTGACGTTTGTAAAAAGGGATAAACCATCCAACTTTGACACCGTATTGAATATCCAAACGTGTTTCCGAAGATACTGGAATTGTTGGTTGGTCAAAGAAAATAGTACGTTTATTTTGAGTAAACCCTTCCTGTATGTAGAATCCACCATAAAAATTAAGGAAACCTGCATTCGACATGAAAGCATATCCTAAGAATTGGTGGGCATTTGGGCCTGCTGTAAAACGATCATAACCTTTTTTATAATCCAATTCCAGCTGCGGAATAACTTGCTCTTGGGTTTCTACACGCATCCTGTGCGCTAAATAACCAACTCCAGCATGGACAAATATTCCTGAATTTTTATTCGGCGATAAAACAGGAAATACTTTACCTACTGCCAAATTTACATTTAAACCTCGCGCATAGACCAATACTAAAGCAATGTCTCCATTTACATCTGTTATATTACCTTGAGAGTCTATTAAATGATCGAAAACACCTGTCATTCGAACATCATTCCCAAACATAAAATTAGATTCTAGGCCCCAAAACCAGTTTTTATTCGTCTTATAACCAGCCATTATTCCAACATGATTCATAAAACCATAGCGATCGGCTAAATCACCACTTGTCCAATTAGCACCATATTGAACGCCAATCCACGGAGTGCCAATAATTGAATCCTTCACATTTCGCTGGGCAATTATGGAGTTTGCCAGTAGGAGAATGGATAGAACGAGAAAGCTTTTTTTCATACTTCAAATTTAAATGCATTTTACAAACTGAACTGATAAAAAATGTAAAATGTAGTTTTTATTTAACGAACGATAGGTGACAAGTAAAATAGAGTATTCAAGCGTTAAAAACAGTCAGATAAAATCGGTATTTCACAATTATAATTTATCTTTATGCCCTTATATTGTTAATTCCATCCGTAGATGAAAAAAATACAAATGGTCGACTTAATGTCACAGTACCAAAAGATTAAACCAGCCATTGATTCTGCAATTCTTAATGTAATTGAAAACGCTCAGTTTATCAATGGTCCAGAAGTTTCTGGATTTCAATCTGAATTAGAAGCATACTTAGGAGTAAAGCATGTAATTCCATGTGCGAATGGAACTGACGCTTTGCAAATCGCATTAATGGCTTTAGGATTAAAACCAGGAGATGAAGTAATTACCCCTTCGTTTACATATATTGCTACAACTGAAGTAATGGCATTATTGGGATTAAGACCAATTTTTGTTGAAGTTGATAAAGATACTTTTTGCATTGATCCAGCGACTATTGAAGCGGCAATTACATCAAAAACAAAAGCAATAGTTCCAGTTCATTTATATGGCCAAGCCGCTAACATGGATGCAATTATGGAAATTGCTAAGAAGCATTGCTTATTTGTGGTTGAAGATAACGCTCAGGCTATTGGCAGTGATTACTATCATACGAATGGTAAAGTTTCTAAAACGGGTTCAATCGGTGATATCGGATGTACTTCATTTTTTCCATCCAAAAATCTTGGATGTTACGGTGATGGAGGTGCCATTTGTACAAATGACGATCAATTAGCAGCTGCGATGCGAATGATTGCAAATCATGGTCAAAGCAAGCGATATTACCATGATGTTGTTGGATGTAATTCTCGTTTAGATAGTATTCAAGCGGCAGTTTTGAGAATTAAGTTACGTGAATTGGATAACTATATTGCAGCAAGAAGAAAAGTTGCTGATCACTACGATGCATTTTTTGCTCAATTCTCTCAAATCAAAACACCTGTAAGAGGAAAAGAATCGAAGCACGTTTTTCATCAGTATACATTGACATTGGAAGGAGTTGACAGAGATAAGTTAAATGAATTTTTAGCGACGAAAGATGTTCCATCAATGATTTACTATCCTGTACCAGCGCATCGTCAAAAAATGTTTGAAGCCTTTGGTAGTGAAAATACAGTTTTACCAGTGACAGATTGGTTAACAAAGCGTGTTGTTTCCTTGCCAATTCACACGGAAATGGAACAGGAACAACTCGATTATATTTGTGCTGCAGTCGCAGAATACATTAAAAATAATTAATACGGAAATAGAAATTCCTAATCACGAATTGTTAGCATGAAGAAAATAGCTGTCGTAGGTACTGGTTATGTTGGATTAGTTACAGGAACTTGTTTTGCTGAAACGGGTAATCAAGTGATATGTGTTGATATTGATGCAAAGAAAGTAGAGCGCATGCGCAATGGTGAAATACCCATTTATGAGCCACATCTAGATGTGCTTTTTGAACGCAATATCAAAGCAAATCGTCTAAGTTTCACCACGAACCTTGCAGAAGGAATTCAGGATGCCGAAATCATCTTTTTGGCATTGCCAACACCACCTGGAGAAGATGGTTCTGCCGATTTAAGATATATATTAGGTGTTGCCGAAGAATTAGGTAAACTCCTTACGGATTATAAAGTAATTGTTGATAAAAGTACCGTTCCAGTTGGTACTGCCGACAAAGTACGCGCAATGATTGCAAAAAATGCAACAGTTGATTTTGATGTCGTTTCAAACCCAGAGTTTTTGCGCGAAGGTTTTGCAGTAGATGATTTCATGAAACCTGATCGTGTTGTAATTGGAACATCTTCTGTTCGTGCTGAAAAGGAAATGGAACAATTGTACAAACCATTTGTGCGTCAGGGAAATCCTATCATTTTCATGGATGAGAAATCTGCTGAGTTAACAAAATACGCCGCAAATTCTTTCCTTGCAACGAAAATTACCTTCATGAATGAGATTGCTAATTTCTGTGAAATCGTTGGTGCAGATGTCGACAAAGTACGTATCGGTATCGGTTCTGATGATCGCATCGGTAAACGCTTTCTTTTCCCAGGAATTGGATACGGTGGATCTTGTTTTCCAAAAGATGTTCAAGCTTTGGTGAATTCAGGAAATGAAAATGGATTCTCTTTTGAAATTTTAAAAGCAGTAATGACGGTCAATGAAGACCAAAAGACTGTCCTTTTCCCGAAAATGAAAAATTATTTTAAAGGTGATTTGAAAGGAAAGAAAATTGCACTTTGGGGATTAGCATTTAAGCCAGATACCGATGATATTCGCGAAGCACCTGCATTGTATATGATTGATGCCTTGTTGAATGAAGGCGCTCAAGTAGTAGCGTTCGATCCAGAAGCAATGGAAAATGTTGAAGGTCTTTTAGGAAATAAGATTTCTTATGCTACGGATGAATATCAAGCACTTGAAGGGGCTGATGCTTTGCTGATTTGCACTGAATGGGGAATTTTTAGAAACCCAGATTTTGCAAAAATTGGTAACTTGCTAAAAGATAAAGTCATTTTTGATGGCCGTAACTTGTTTGAGACAAGTGAAATGAATGATAAAGGATTTTACTACACGTCAATTGGACGTAAAACGGTAAATCAAAATTAAGATGAGCGAACGTAAACGAATATTAATTACTGGTGCAGCTGGATTCCTTGGATCTCATTTGTGTGACCGTTTTATTAAAGACGGTTACCATGTAATCGCAATGGATAATCTAATCACTGGAAACCTTAAAAATATCGAACATCTTTTTCAATTAGAGAATTTCGAGTTTTATAACCACGATGTTTCTAAATATATCCACGTTGCTGGAGATTTAGATTATATATTACATTTTGCGTCACCTGCAAGTCCGATTGACTATCTGAAAATTCCAATTCAAACCTTGAAAGTTGGATCACTAGGAATTCACAATTGTTTGGGACTTGCAAAAGCAAAAGGAGCAAGAGTGCTTATTGCATCGACTTCAGAGGTGTATGGAGATCCAACAGTACATCCTCAAACAGAAGATTATTGGGGAAATGTGAATCCAGTCGGTCCTCGTGGTGTTTACGATGAAGCAAAACGTTTCCAAGAAGCAATTACAATGGCTTACCATAATTTCCATGGAATTGAAACGCGCATTGTGAGAATATTCAATACTTACGGTCCACGAATGCGTTTGAATGATGGCCGTGTATTGCCTGCATTTATAGGTCAAGCATTGCGTGGTGAAGATTTAACGATTTTTGGTGATGGCTCACAAACACGTTCTTTTTGCTATGTTGATGATTTAGTGGAAGGAATCGTTCGATTGCTTCATAGTGATTATCCATATCCAGTAAATATTGGAAATCCTTCAGAAATTTCTATCAAGGATTTTGCTGA
>JAIOZF010000005.1 GCA_021740745.1 Crocinitomicaceae bacterium
TGATTTTACGGATAGCATTCTTTAAATCATGCGGAAACTCTTCCATATAATTCGCAAATTCATACAACCCATTCAAGATTTTTTGACCTAATTTAAATGGATTCAGTTTTTTCGCAATGGCTGACAATAAATAAGGTCTAGCAATTTCTAATAAATCAATTTCTGGATCCAAGTTTCTCAAAAGTCCCTCAATAGTCACCATTGATCGCGCAAGTAAAAAGAAATGCGGTGGTACTTTTAGTTCATGTATAACAATAATATCTTTCAATTGCATGAGAACGGAACTCATTTCATTTTCATGGATTTCATTCAGACCATAATTGGCAACGAATTCATTTATTTCATATTCAAGAGCGCGCATGTCTTTGATGGAAGTGGTTTGTGACATTTGCATCAAAACGCGAATTATTTTTCGTACATCCTTACCTTTCACCGCTAAAAACAAATGACCAAACATTTCAATATCTCGAGGCATAATGCTCCCCATCATTCCAAAATCAAGAAAACACACATGTCCATTTGGAAGAACTAATATATTTCCCGGATGCGGATCTGCATGAAAGAATCCATACTCAAATACTTGTTTAATGTATGTGACAGCTAGTTTGTGTGCTACCTCTTTTCTGTTGTATCCTTTTGATTCAAGAATATCTCCATTCGTTACTTTGACACCAGCAATGAATTCCATGGTGAGCACCTTACCCGTTGTGAATTCTCTATAAACTTTGGGAACATGTGTTGTTGTATCGTGCGGATCTTCTAGAATATTCTGTCCGAAGCGTTGAATATTGACAGATTCATGAATAAAATCCAATTCCTTCATGATACTTTCTTCAAAGCTTTTAACCAATCCATATGGATCAAAACTTTTTAGCGACGGAATTCGTTTTTCGAAAACACCAGCAAGCATATACATCACTTTGATATCTTCAACTATTACTTCGCGAATTCCAGGCCGCTGAACTTTGATTGCTACTTTCTCTCCAGTCTTCAACGTTGCCTTATGCACTTGTGCCATCGACGCAGATGCAAATGCTTCCGGTTCAAACCAAGCGAACAAATCGTCTACAGATTTTTTTAATTCCGTTTCAATTACTTGCCTGGAAACAGCTCCAGGTTGCGGAGGCACACTGTCCTGCAGTTTTTCAAACTGAACAATTAATTCTGCCGGCAGTAAATCGGGACGATTACTTAATATTTGACCAAATTTGACAAAAGTTGGACCCAATTCTTCGCAGACCAAGCGCATTTTCTCATACTTTGTATACTTCTGTGCATTTTTCTTCGTGGCATGCGGTAGTAATTTTCGAATGAAAGAAAAACGTTTGGTTTCCACCATGTACGAAACAATATCCTCAAAACCATAGCGTACGAAAATGCGAAGAATCTGATTGTAACGAACAAATGAACGGTACCGTTTACGAATTGTGTCAAATAATCCCATTCAACTTATGACTTGCTTTCTATATGATTAATTCGGGCTTCTGCAAGCGCTAAATCTTTACTTAATTGATCAATTTTCAACTCAAGTTCTTTCACTTTATCTACATGTGCGATGTTCATTTTATCATAAAAAACAGCCACCATCTCGCCAATTTTATCCTCTAGCTCTTCTTTCGCATCATGAGCTTTCATCATGAGTCTTTCAATGAATTCAACTTCATTTCCATTCTCGTCAACAATTTTCTCTTTCATAAAATCATTGATTTTATCCTTGCCATGCTCTGACATATCTTTGATTTTATCCATCAAATGCGTTTCCTTTGAAATCGCATAAAGATTAGCTGATAAAGCTACCAATTCTAAAAATGTTTTAGCTTTCATAGTGTTCAATTTATACTGTAAAATTAATATATTTGTAAGGAGCAAAAAATGATTAATATCACTATTCTGCTTTTTATCAGCTTTTCCAAATAAATGCAAGATATGGATTTAAATTTGCCCGTTTCAACTATCATGACCTCACCAGTTGAATGTGTTATGCCTAATCAAAAAATTATTGATTTAAAACACATTTATGAAAGTCAACATTTTCATCACCATATCCCTGTTACTGAAAATGAACAATTGGTTGGAATGGTATCTTTGATTGATTTCATGCGTGCAATTAGCTATGCTTCATTGGATGATAATGAGGCAGTTTATTCTTCAAAAACGGTAAGTGATATTATGTCAATTCACCCTATAGGTATTGATGAATCCTCAAAAATCGGTGATGTGGCAAATTTGCTTGCAAAAGGAGAATTCAATTCTGTTGTAATAACAAAGGATAATCATGTAATTGGAATTGTTACGACAACAGATTTAATTCGTTATTTTTTGAAATAATTTTCTTAAAAAAGCTATTCAATTATTCACGACTCATTCAAACCTAATACAGAAATTACAGCTGAATTTCAAAATAAATTGACTGTAATCCCTAAAAATTCAATATAATTAATTCTACAAAACATGATTAAGGTCAGTGTTTAAAAATGAGAACACACTTAACTTCGCTGAAAATTTTCAGTCATGCTTTGGAAAAAATATTCTCAAGAAAAGATCAATCACCACGTTTTTACAGCCCTAGAAAAAAACATCAGTTATACGGATGAAATCATGCTAGGTGTACCTGCTTCCTATCTTGATGACAAGGTTTTTTCAAAAGACTCCAACATTTTAAAAAATGCGCCATTCCTAACTACAATGGTTGATAATCCAAATCACATTGGTTGTCATACTTTTGGTACCTCTGAAAGTTTTTTTTCAGGCACACAAGAAATTGAAAGAGATGTTATCCGGATCTGTAGCGAAAACATTTTTAATGCAGCGCCAGAAAGTTGCGATGGTTACATCGCTTCTGGTGGAACAGAAGCGAACTTAGAAGCCATATGGATTTATCGCAATTATTTCATGCAACGTTACAAAGCTTCAATTGAAGAGATTGCTATTCTATGTTCGTCAGACAGTCATTATTCAATGGACAAAGCCTCAAATTTATTGAATATAGGCTTGTATAAAGTTTCAACAAATGATGAAACACGCGAAGTTCAATCGAATGAGTTAATTAAAACTATTCGTACAGCAAAAGAAAATGGCACGAAGTACTTTATTGTCATCGCTAACATGATGACTACGATGTTTGGATCAGCTGATGACATTGAACTGTATATTTCCAATTTAACAAATGAAGGTGTTGTGTTTCGATTGCACATTGATGCTGCTTATGGCGGCTTTTTCTATCCATTCGCTAATAAATCAAATCCTATAAATTTTTCGAATCCACATGTTAGTTCCATTACGATGGATGCTCATAAGATGGCACAAGCTCCTTATGGAACAGGTATTTTCCTAATCCGAAAAGGTTATATGTCATACGCAAGTACGCGTGAGGCGTCATATGTGGAAGGAGAAGATTGTACAATTATAGGAAGTCGCTCAGGTGCGAACGCTGTTGCAGTATGGATGATTTTAGCAAAATATGGTCCCCACGGTTGGTTTGAAAAGGTCCTTGTTTTGCAACGAAGAACAGATTGGTTATGCGAACAATTAATACAATTGGGAATCCAATTTTATAGAAATCCGTTTTCAAATATTGTGACTATTCGAGCAACAAGCATCAATTCGAGCATTGCGCATAAATATCATTTAATTCCTGATAACCATCATGATCCAAATTGGTATAAAATTGTTGTAATGGAACACGTATTAATTGACAAAATGGAGCCATTAATCGAAGATTTAAAAAATTGACTAAAACAAAAAAGAGCAGTAATTACTGCTCTTTTTTGTTTATTAATGTCTATTTTAATCAATAGAATAATCCCTTATTCAACTTTTATCAGTCCACCTTTATTCTGTTCTTTCTTCTTTTTCTTTTTCTTTCCTGACGGCATTGCATCCTCTTCGGTATTCTTTGAAGCCGTCCCACCGAAAGCATAAATCTCAGTTCCTTGCTCGTCATACTTGTATTCTTCAATAACGACACCTTTTTTGTACAAGGCTCTGCGTTTTAATTTATCTTCAGGCCAACGTTCTTCAAACCAACCTTCTGCAATACCTTTCTTATAATTCTCCATTGTTTGAATGAATCCCTGATAATAGAATGTTTTGAACTCACCATCCTTTACATCCATTGTCCATTTTTCTGTTTTTAACAATTTACCATCATCATAATAGTATTTGCATTCACCATTCTTTTTACCTTGCTTATAAGTAATCTCTTCTAGCAAAATTCCATCACGGTTATAGTGTTTAAATGAACCATCCATTAAACCATTGACATAATTAATGTCCTTTTCTATGCGTGATTTAGAATAGTACAATCGCTTATTGCCATGCAAGATACCATTGTTATAAAATTCGATTCGAGCTGTATCGCCTTCGCGCGTCAAATAAATCTGTTTTCCATGCTGAGAACCAAGACTGTAATTCATTTCCCAAGCAATTGCCTGTGTACTATCAAAATAAAATACCCATTGACCGTTAGGCTGACCTTGTATGTGACTCCTAACAACTTGAGGACAACCTGATTTGTAATAAGTGGTATCCTGACCGTTTTCTTTTCCATTGACGAACGTTACACGTCGCTCCAACAATCCATTGTTGTGACATGTTTCGCACTGCCCTGTAAAGGGTTTTCCCATGTTTCCACTCATCACCAAGTCATTCGATTCATCATAGGTTAACTTCTCATTACAATCAACTACACCTGCCAATTTTCCACATTCCCATTCTGCGAACTTTTGACCTTTTCGGCTATCTAATTTATCGTAACAATTCTTTTTCTTGACTTCCGGAATTTGAGTAAATGCTAGGAATGAAAAAGAAATACTTAAGAAAAAGATGAAATACTTCATATACACTTTTTAAGATTTTAACAATCGTGTTAACACTTGTTTCATTTCATCTGGAATTACAGTTGATTGCTGCTTTTCGCCATCAAAACCTACAAGAACGGATTTCCCTTTAGCAAAAATGATTCCATTCACTTTTAATTCATAAGAAAGTGTAAAGCTTTTAGAACCGATATGTTCTGTCACCATATAGATAAGCGGTTCATGGTGCAATAGCACTGGTTGAATATAATCAACTTCGTTGTGCACTAGCACCACTCCATTCTTCTTCCAATCCCAATTTACGCCCAGCAATTCCTTAAAATAATGAACTCTTGTCATTTCGAAATAACTCAAATAGATTGTATTATTTACATGTCCTAAAACATCTAAATCGGCAAAGCGAACTTGTATTTTTGCGGGTTGAATCATTTCTTATCTAAACTTTCGTATTCTGAATTATTACTAATAAACTCAGGAACAATCTCCTTCATTTTAGCGACAATTTCTGTATTTTTTTGAGCACCAAATAAGCCTATCAAATCATTTACAGCAACAATTTGCTCATCTGCCTCGGTTCTGACTTTTGCTGTTAAAATTTGTGGATGATGCGTCGGTATAGTATTCTCTTCTTGAGCCAGTAATTCTTCGTATAATTTTTCTCCAGGACGCAGTCCAGTTACGCGTATTTCAATGTCTTTGCCTAGCTCTAAACCACTCAATTGAATCATTTTCTTAGCCAAATCAATAATTTTGACAGACTCCCCCATATCAAACACAAAGATTTCACCACCTTTCCCCATTGTTCCAGCCTCAAGCACTAATTGACATGCTTCTGGAATCGTCATAAAGAAACGCGTAACGCGCTCATCGGTTACTGTAATTGGTCCACCTTGTTCAATTTGACGCTGAAACAGCGGGATTACAGATCCATTTGAGCCCAATACATTACCAAAACGTGTAGTTACAAATTTTGTAATGCCCTTTTCATTTGCTTTCTGTGCATAGATTTCAGCAATTCGCTTGGATGCACCCATTACGTTTGTTGGATTCACAGCTTTATCTGTTGAAATCATAACAAATTTCTCTGCAGCGTATTTCAAGGCTGTATCAACTAAATTTTTTGTTCCTTTCACATTCGTTAAAACGGCTTCTGAAGGATTATCCTCCATCAGTGGAACGTGTTTATAAGCCGCTGCATGAAAAATATAGCTTGGATTGAAAGCGCTAAATAAACGATCCATTCTTTCCAAACTTCTGATGTCACCAACGATTATTTCGAAATTTAGAAATGGGAAATCCGACTTTAATTCATTTTGTAAATCATACAAAGGTGATTCAGCTTGATCAAGCAATAACAATTGCTTCGGTTCAAATAAGGCGATTTGTTTTACCAATCCACTTCCGATTGATCCAGCTGCTCCTGTTACCAAAACTGTTTTCCCTTTCAATTCACTCGCAATTCTAACAGTATCCAATTGGATTGGTTTTCTTCCTAATAAATCTTCAATATTAATTTTCGAGATTTGTTTCGTTGAAAATTCACCATTTATCCAGCTTTTTGGACTTGGTACCTTTTGCATTTTCACTTGCTTTGCTAGGCACAATTCAACTACTTTCTTGCGATTTTCTTCATTTGGATTTTGAATAGCAAGGATAACCAATGTTATGTCGTTTTCAACTAACAACTCTTCTAATTTGGAAGTATGAAATACTGGAACACCTTCCAAACGCGTTCCGTTCATTTTCTGATTATCATCAACGAAACCTACTATTGCATAATTGATTCGTGCATCTTTTTCAATCGTCCGTTTAGTGATTAAGCCAGAAATTCCTGCTCCATATATTAAAATTCGCTCCTCTTCTCCTCTATTTTTTATCGTTTCTAAAAACAATGCTTTAACAAAAAAACGTGATCCAATCATCACCATAAAGCACACTAAAAACTCCATCACCAATACAGAAGTTGGAAACAAGTAGTACCCGTCAAATTGATAAAAGCGGATAAATCCAAGAACCCAATAAATAATCGATGTGGTAAGCGACGCTAGAAAAATTCTCCGCAAATCAGCTGTCGATGTATGTCTAACCAATCCTTTGTGAATTTTAAAGACATAAAAAACAACTAGTTTAACTAAAAAATAAATCAGAATCGATTTGGAAAGAATAGCCCATTCTGTTCGGATTAATTCCTTGTCTGCTTTTAAGTCAAAACGAATCAAATAAGCGAACGCCAAAGAAAATAAGGCAATGAATTGATCAATGACAATAATTACCCATCTTGGTGTATTTGATCTTAAACGAAGCATAGACAAATGTACTTAATTTAGAGGAAACAATTGAGGATCAAAACAATTTCAAAAAAACTGTATACAGCCGTTATTTCATTGCGTTTTTCAGGCGCTTCAGTACTTTAAAATGAAAAGGTGCCTTGTTCCATTTATAATTAAAGTAAATACGGTCAAAAGCCCCAAAATTCATATTAAACTTTCGAACATTCTCCACTCTTGAACCTCCGAAATCAATGATGTTTTGGCTTGTAGACTCTTCTTCAATTAAAGTAGAAATACACTTAAACATTCCACCACTTTTCTTTGCTGATTCGGTAAATGCACCTTTTAGGTAGATGATTCGATTTTTAAATTGCATGCTTAAAATACCTCCAACAAGGTGATTGTTTTCCATAATCGCATAAGAACTTAACATGTTATTTTGTGCAATCACAAAGACTAACTTATTCAAGCTTAGAATTGCCTGTTTATCCAAGGAAGCAATTTTTGCAGGCAACTCTGATTCAATGATTGTCAAAATATCATTCTCCAACTTACCTTTAACCAATTGCAATCCAGATTTTTCGAATCTTTTTAATGCCCTTTTAGTTTGTTCGTTATACTTAGATTCAATAAGTTCTTGTCGCACGTATTCTTTTCGATTCGGATCCGCAAGCTCATCCTTCATACAAATATCTCCAACAGCAAAGGACTTTTGAAGAAGTGTTATTAAATTCTTAGGCAAATCCGGTCCCAACCATTCAACATACATTAAGTAAAATGGGGTATATAAAGTTTTAACATTTAGTCTAATCGTATAAGGCAAAGCAATTCCTTTTGAATACGTTTCATCGACCAAAACACACCAGTTTTCAGCGACTGCATCTAAGTAAAAAGAAAGCGAAAACATCGTGGAATCAGCTGAATCAAGGACTAATTTATCCCATAACTCCTTATTCAAATCAACCCTTTCTACAATTTTCATTTTAAGGAATTAAATGTAGTAAAAACGTGTTTTTGAGCATTTTCGTTTAAGAAACTGTCTAATTTCTTAAATGAAAAATTTGTCATGCTTTTGGGGTGACCAATAATGACCATTTCCTTACTGCCTTTCGATAATTGATCTTTTAAGCAAGTGGTCAATTTTGAAGCATAAAATCCATCTGTACTGACATGATTCCAAGTAAAATTGGTCAAAACTGACTTTTTTCTTCCCGGTTGAGCCAAGAATGTTCCGTCGCCAAGCATTTTGTGATCGCTTGGGTTTATGCGTCCCCATGCATATAGACGCCAATAAAAAAGAGGATTATAACGATAGGATGAAATTGGAAATTCAGTAAAATATCCATCTTTGTTTTCAACGCACACATCTTCTTCAAAACGATACGACGATTTGTGCGGAGCATTGGTAAAATCAAAGGCATAATGAGTCGATTCAAATTTTCCACCAGGAAAAACACTAGAATCGTACTTAATTTCAAGTTCCTGAAAAACTTTTTTTAAGCGATTAAATGGTTGAATACACCATCCACCAGCTCTAAATGTTGTTGTTTTAGAGCCCGTTAATTCGTCGATAAAAAACTTATATCGCTTCACTATATCTACAATTTCTGCATCACTGAAATCATCCAATTTGTATGCGTTGTCAGTCACACAATTCCATTTACCATCAGCATAAAAAGATTTTTCCCAATGTGGATGAATGTGCAGTTGTATATCGTTACCGGTAGAAATAATCTCTTGCAGTTGACCTTCAATTTTGGATAAATCTTCCTTTAATTCATGGTGAGAATGAGCGTATTCAGACAATTTAATGATGTAACCAACATCCACAAAAAAGGTCATTGCAATTGAATGCTTTTTCGATAATTCAAGTAAACGTTTGGTTGGTTGAATGATACATTTCTCGACACTTCCGGTTGATTCACCAAAAAACAATTCATAGTCATATGTCAGAAAAATGTTCATTCGTGCGAAGTTAAAAGAATTCTGCACAAATCAAGTGGATTCATGATTTGAGATTCAAGGTTCATGATTAAAAATATTTACCACTGAGAAACTGAAAACACGGAGTTTTTTTTTAAAGTGTGTATAGTTACGCTGAAAGGTTTTCTATGTTTCTATCTCGAAAAAGTTCGGGACAAGTTGTGGTTGACAAAAACCACTGAGAAACTGAAAACACCGTGCATTCTCTATGAGAACTTTCTAATTTATTTTGCATTAAATATCTATGTGCCCTATGTGTTAAAAAAAATGCGATTCAAATTGATACATTTGTATACATGGAAATAGAACGTAAATTTTTGGTAGACAAGTTAGAATGGGAAAAAGTAACAAAACCACTTCCTAAGAGAATTGTGCAAGCCTACATTTTAAACAGTCCAGAAAAAACGGTGCGCGTTCGAATTAAAGGTAACAAAGGCTATTTAACCATTAAAGGAGCGACAATTGGTATTTCCAGAAGTGAATTCGAATATGAAATTCCTTTGAAGGAAGCACAAGAAATGATTGATTTATTTGCTGAAAAGACAATTGAAAAAATGCGTTATGAAATCCAAGTAGGCAAGCACCTTTGGGAAATAGATGAATTTCATGGAAAGTTAAGTGGATTGCTAATAGCTGAAATCGAGTTAGAATCAGAAGACGAAGCTTTTGAAAAACCTAACTGGGCACTAGAAGATGTATCTACCGATATTAATTATTTCAACGCTCAACTGATTGAACGCTGCTAAATTACTTGGTGAAATTTATTAATTCTACCGCTACCTCATTTCGGCGGTTAATTACTTCAAAAGGCGGATTGTAACCAAGATAAGCGAATTTACCTGTGTGTGATAGGTTATTCTTAGCTAATTCTGCAATAAGTTTTAGTTTGTATTTTTCAATTTTCTCATCATCTGCCCATCCCCCAAAAGAAATAGCTGCAATTATTTTCTCCTCTTTCTGTTCGAAATAAATTTGTTTGTTATTTGGAGTTGGAAGATTTTCAATATCAATTCCAGCCGGCACCATAAAAGACATTTTTGATGAATCATCAATTTCCATAGTGACAGGTGAAGTCATTGCAATTTTTTCATTTGTTTCATTTCCTCCAAATATGTAACCAGCCAACATTCTGAAACCAGTTCCCGAAACTTTGTCATACGTATCTGCATTCAATTTAACACTTGAAAACAAGGCAGCTTCATATTGACGAACTTCGAATTCATCGAATGACTTCAATACAACGTATTTGTGCTGTTCTGTATCTCGGGTACTTTTGCTAATGAAGGCCATAGTGATAAAAAAAAGAACGACTAGTGATAATGTTATGTATAAGAATACTTTCATGACTTGTTTTTGTTTAATAACACTACAAAGAGAAGTTTGTTTAATTTTTACAATTCTTCACAAGTCAAATTTCTTTAAAGAAATAGAGTTATATAATTATCTTTGATTCCAACAAAAGAGATTTTCTTATCAATTAGAACGTATAATGCTTACGAACAATGACATTTTAAAAAAACTGCGTGTTGCTCTTGAACTAAGAGATGACCAAGTAATCGAAATTTTAAAATTGGTAGATTTTGAAGTAAGTAAAAGTGAAATCAACGCGCTCTATAGAAATCCAGATCACCCCAAATACATGGAATGTGGGGATCAATTGTTACGCAACTTCTTAAATGGACTAGTAATCTACAAACGTGGACCGATGCCTAAAAAAGGTGAGAACAAGGATGTGATTAGGTGATTCAAAATTCGATGATTTGATGATTTGATTGTTCAAATTTTCAAATCTTCAAATCTTTCAAATCTTTCAAATTATTACAACTTCTCCCCCTTCAAATCAGCTTTTTCTAAATCGAAGACGGTTGATCCAATATCTATTGTAAACCAATTTAAAAAGACTTCTAGAGTGCGTTCTTCGGGCCATTCAGATTCTTCTTCTGTAATCATCGAAAGTTCATTTTTGAAAATCTTCTTAAAATGCTGTTCAATTAACGGTTCGATTTCAAAGAAATCATCTGTAATCAAATAAACATTTGGTTCAACACCGTCTTCAGCTGAAAATTCTAAATCATCTTCAAATTGATTCGTCCAATCCCAAAAAGCTTGCTTGGGTGCAACTGTTATAAATCCTCTATTTACAATTTTCATTTTACCGCTGTTGAATTTTCAATATACTTGCCTTTTTCTATTTTACCCCAATTGGTTTTAGCACGCACACCTTGATGCATAATTAATTTCCAATCTTCGATTTTATAGGTCTTTTCAAAATACGTTTGCCAATCAGCATACTTTAATAGTTTACTGCTTGAAATATAGATAATCGCTGTGTCACTCATAAATAGCACAAAATTCTCCTTTTGAAGATTCGTACGCTCATACATCTTAATTGACTTACATCTTTCTCCAAAACAATCAATCCAATTGTAAAAAGCATTTTTAGTTGCCACAGAATCTCTGTATGACCATTGACAGTAGAAGGTAGAATCCATTTCCTGCATTAAAACTAACTTCTTTGTTGTTCTCGGATTAAAACGATCTGGAAATAAGGGATCTTCATAAAAATGAATGCTAGACAAGTTCAATCCCAATTCATTAGCGACAGCCGAATTAAAACCATAATCAATCGTGTCTATTTTAGCAGCTACGGTATCATAATTGCGTCCTGAAGATGGAGTAATGTCGCTCATATCTAACACTTCATCCTTATTTTTTTCTCCACAAGAGAGGAGTGAAATGGCGAAATACAGAATGGCGAAATACTTTATCATCAATTATTCATTTTTTTCAACACTTCACACGTTTGGTCTATCTCTCCCGAAGTTACATCTAAATGCGTTACCAAACGCAACATTCCTTCACCAAATGCCATTATTCGAATGTTTTGTTCAGCAAGTTGTGCGATAATCAAATCACGTTGACTTGCATCTTTCAAAATAGCCACAACTATATTTGTTTGAACAGGTAAAACAGATTCCACCCAATTTAATTGATTCAATGTAGTTTCAAGTTGACGTGCATGTGCATGATCAATTGCTAATCTGTCGACATTATTTTTCAGAGCATATAAACCTCCCGCAGCAATAATTCCTGCTTGACGCATTCCACCACCAAACACCTTACGAACACGTCTTGCTTTCTTGATGAAATCCTTGGTTCCAATTAAAACAGAACCGACAGGCGCACCTAATCCTTTCGACAAACAAAGTGAAATAGAATCAAATTGCGCTGCATAAGTTCGCGGATCTATCTTAGTTTCTACCAAGGCATTCATCAAACGCGCTCCATCCAAATGCAAAGGCAAATTATTTGCGCTACAAAATTCCTTTATTTTCTTAATCTCCTCAAAATTATAAATAGCTCCTCCTCCTCTATTCGCAGTATCTTCCAAACTAACCAGTTGCGTCGTTGGAAAATGAACATCATCTGGATTAACCCATTTCGCAATAGTATCAACCGTTAACCGACCGCGATCTCCTTGTAATAATCGCACTGAAGCACCCGAGTTTTTGGCAATTCCACCACCTTCGTATTTGTAAATATGACTTTCTTCGTGACAAATCACTTCACTACCCGGTTGCACATGCACATTGATTGCAATCTGATTGGTTTGTGTCCCTGAACTGCAAAACAAAGCATCTTCTTTCCCGAACATCCTAGCCGCATATTGTTGTAATTCATTGATCGTTGGATCTTCTGAAAACACATCATCACCAACTGGCGCGGAGAACATTGCATCCATCATTTCTTTTGATGGTTTGGTTACAGTATCACTTCGGAAATCAATCATACTCTTAAATTTGACCATGAAATTAATCTTAACCTTACAATTGAACGATTATTTTTATGTTTTTTTGACAAAAATCTTTAAATGGAATATATCATCATTTCGATTACTGTTTTATTTGGTGCTAGTCTAACCTTTTTCTCAGGGTTTGGGCTAGGAACTTTGATGTTACCCGTTTTTAGTCTATTCTTTCCTCTACCAATCGCTATTGGAGCGACGGCAATCGTGCATTTTACCAACAACATTTTCAAATTCGGTTTGGTTTACAAGCATATCCATTACACTACTCTGCTTCGTTTTGGAATTCCAGCATTCATTTTCGCTTTAGTCGGAAGTTTTTTACTGAAATTTATAGGAGATATTGAAATCGTTCACCGCTATGAAATGAATGGTCATTGGTTTGAAATGACTTATTTAAAAATTATCATTGGTTCACTGATGATCTTTTTTGCTTGGTTTGATTTAGATCCAAGATTTGACAATTTACACGTAAAAAAAGAATGGATTCCTCTGGGTGGTGCACTAAGTGGATTTTTTGGAGGAGTTTCAGGACATCAAGGTGCATTTCGTTCTGCATTTTTAACGAAAGCCGGGTTAACAAAAGAGCAATTCATCGGAACATCAAATGCCATTGCATTAATTATTGATGTGTCTCGAATAATTGTCTACATTGAAACAATCAATTTTGCAGCTCTTTCTGAAGAAAAAGGAATTTTGGGTGCTGGAATTCTTTTTGCTTTTGTGGGGACATACTTCGGAAAAGAACTGGTCAAAAAAACAACCTTGAAAGGAATTCAGAAAGTCGTGGGTGTACTCTTATTTCTCTTGGGAACCCTTTTCATTCTAGGTATTCTATGATTTGAATTCGTTTTGCGACCTCATCAATTCTAAAATACGAGTGAATTCATCGCTCATTTCTGCTTTAATGTGTTGTTGAACTTTCGTAATTGGATGTGTAAATCGAATTTCATTGGCATGTAAAAGCATCTTGTTCATGTTCCAAGTTTCCAAAAATAATTTATTTTGTTTGTTGCAACCATGGGGACGATCACCAATAATTGGATGAAAAATATGCGCTAAATGCTTGCGAATCTGATGCATTCTACCTGTTTCTGGATTAACGGAAATGAATGAATACCGAGAAGAATGATGTTTTCCAAGTGGAACAGGTACTTCAAATTGTTCAATTGTGGTAAAATGCGTAATGGCATCTTGTGTTTTACCATCGTCCGTCGTTAAATCATAATCTATAGTTACATGTGGTGAAGTAAATCCGCGCACAAAAGCCAAATAGTTCTTCTCTACTTTTTTATTCATGAAATCTTGTTGCATCAAACGATTTGAATTTTCATCCAAGGCAAACAACAATACGCCACTTGTTTTTCTGTCTAAACGGTGCGTTGGATATACCTTTTGTCCAAGTTGATCTCTCAATAACTGTATTGCAAATTCACTAGCATCCGCAGCGATTGGAGAACGATGCACCAACAAACCATGCGGTTTATTGATTGCAACTAAATAATCGTCTTGATAAAGAATTTCTAGCAAAATCTATTTTTTTCGAGCAATCATCAATCCATCTCGAATTGGAAGTAAGACTTCTTGAACGCGATCGTCTTCGTGAATTTTCTTATTGTAATCCATAATTACTTTCGTTTCACGGTCCAAAGAATCATAGTCTTCTAGAACTTTTCCAGACCATAATACATTGTCAGCAATGATATATCCACCTTTTCGAACTTTGTCGAAAACCAAATCGTAATAATTGCAGTAATTCTTCTTGTCAGCATCTATGAAAACAATATCAAATTCATCATTCAAGGTTGGAATCAACTGAGTTGCATCGCCAATAAGGTATTCAACTTGACTGGTCATTCCTGCTTTTTCAATGTATTCCCTAACCAAATCTTCTAATTCTTCATTGACATCAATGGTTGTGATTTTTCCGTTTGGAACAAGTCCTTCTGCGAAACAAAGCGCTGAATAACCAGTGTAAGTTCCGATTTCTAGAATACGTTGTGGTTGAATCATATGGGAAATCATGCTTAAAACCCTTCCTTGAAAATGTCCGCTCAACATTCTTGGTTGCATCACACTTAGATGTGTTTTACGATTTAATTCTTTTAAAACGCTGGGTTCAATTTCTGAATGTTGACAAACATACTCATCCAGCTTCGCATCAATAAATTCCATTCGATATTCCTTTTGGCAAAGATGGTTAAAAGGTTCTAAGTGCAAAAGTTATTTTGCACTTTTGTCCTATGAAAACGAACAACAAAGAAGGTTACTGTGCGATTGGTGTATTTCGGGGGAAAACGGAACACAATTTAGGTACTCTTTGGCGTTCAGCTTATATTCTTGGTGCAGCTTACATCTTTACTGTCGATAATAAATACAAGAAGCAACAATCAGATGTGCTGAAGACATGGGCTCGAATTCCCCTCTTTCATTACAAAACATTCGATGAATTGCTCAATAATATTCCTTATGACTGCCGATTGATTGGAGTTGAAATGGATGAAAATGCGACAATGTTGCATGAATTCAATCATCCCAAAAGAGCAATTTATTTAATGGGTTCTGAAAACGAAGGTTTACCGCAAGAAGTGAGAGACAAATGTCATTTCCTCATCAAATTACCTGGAAATTCTTCTTTGAATGTTGGTGTGACTGGTAGTATTGTGTTGCATGATCGTGCAACCAAAGTTCCAACTATCTTCCCACCAAATCATATTGAATAGCAATTATCAATTATTTAGAACTTTTTTAATTGATTATCAATCTTTTATATTCATATCGTTAGCATAAAAACATAAACTGTACTTTGGATTATCAATGTAAATACAAAGTTATACTTTGGATTATTAATGTAAATACAAATTTATACTTTGGATTATTATTAAAAAAAGCATAGCTTTGTGTAAAATTATATGCGATGGATTTAGTAAGAAAGCAAGTTTTTATCGATAATGATGGACAGAGTATATTTTTTTGGGGTGCTCGTCAAACAGGGAAAAGTACTTTACTTAAAACGCTCTTTCCTGGAGCATTAGTATTCGATTTATTACTTTCAGATGTTTATAAACGATTGATCACAAATCCTGAATACCTTCGAGAAACAATTTTAGCTCAAGAAAAAAAACGTGTAATCATTGATGAAATTCAGCGCATTCCAATTTTATTAAACGAAGTTCATTGGCTCATCGTGAACCATAATATCCAATTTATATTAAGCGGTTCAAGTCCTAGAAAAATTATTCGTTCTGGAGAAAATTTGTTGGGGGGAAGAGCATTAAAATATTCATTATATCCACTAACCTATAAAGAAATCCCAAATTTTGATTTGGACAGAGCACTGAATAATGGATTGCTTCCAAGACATTATTTATCAAAAAACCCAAAACGATTAATTGCTTCTTACATAGGTAATTATCTGCAAGATGAAATCGTAGCTGAAGCTAAGATTAGAAAAGTAGATGTGTTTTCAAAATTTTTACATGCCGCTGCATTTAGTCAGGGTGAAATGGTAAATTATACTAATATCGCAGCAGATTGCGGTGTTTCTGCAATTACCATAAAAGAATATTTTCAAATCTTGGAAGACACCTTGTTGGGGTATTTTATTCCTGTGTATCAACGAAAGCCAAAAAGACGTGTAGTTAAGACTCCTAAATTTTACTTTTTTGATGTGGGAATTGCAAATAATTTACTTCACCGGGGAAGAATAGAAAAAGGAAGTGAATTATTTGGTCACGCTTTTGAATCCTTTATTTTTCAAGAACTAACAGCACACAAGCACTATTCAGGCTTAGAATACCTGATTTCGTATTGGAGAACAGCGACACAAATTGAAGTGGATTTTATTTTAGGACACAATGAAGTTGCCATTGAAATAAAATCTTCAAATAATATTACATCAAAACACCTCACAGGATTAAAAGCTTTCAAAGAGGAATATGAGGTAAAAAAAGCGATTATAGTGTGCACAGAACCCTTGCCAAGAATAGTAGATACAATTCTGATCCTTCCTTGGAAAGATTTTTTAGAAAAATTGTGGGCAGGACAGATTATTTAAGAATAAAATGTTTTACAGGATCGTGCAACGAAAATTGAAACGATATTACCTCCGAATCATATTGAATGAGAAATAAAATTATTTCTTTTCCTCAACTAGTTTGTCAACTGCGTTTGTAAACTTGAACATCCAATCGTACATTTCATCAGTGCGGAATACCTTTTCCAAATCTCCGTGGTCTGCACCTTTATGAACGGTAAAAGTTAAATTATCGCCACCATTACACGCATTAATTGCATTCACTACTTTTTGTGACTCTGACAATGGCACTGCACGATCCAAATTTCCATGCTGAATCCATAATGGAACTGTTGCAAGATCGCATCCATCGCTTGGATTTCCACCTCCACACAGCGCTACTGCAGCCGTTACCGTATTTGGATATTCACCTGCAAAATGCAATGTCCCGTATCCACCAAGACTCATTCCAGCCACATAAACACGATTTGTATCTGTTGTATATTGACTCTGAACATATTTCAACACATTCATTATTTTCTTTGGCTCCCACGATTTTCCTGCAGGTACTTGAGGTGCGATAACAATTGCTGGAATATCACGTCCTTTTTCGATTTCGTGAATTACACCATAACGTTTTACAGTATTCAAATCACTTCCAGAAAGACTTCTTCCATGCAAAAAAATCAAAATCGGTGGATTGTTTTTTAGAATACTGTCAGCCGGTAAAGAAATCCAAAAGTTATAATCTGATTTTCCTTTTACAGGCGTTAATTGTGCACTTAAATTTAATGCGACGAATGTGATAAATAGAGTTGTTAAATTTTTCATAGGTCGGCGAAGATAGTGATAATGAGTTGAATGGAATGTTAAATAATGTCAAAACAGACAAAAGATCGCTGCGCTTTAGTACAAAAAGACAAAGTACTTTATTTTTGGAGAAAATAAAAGTCTTTTAGCGAAGCTGTCTTTTGTCCTATTGTCCTAATGTCCTAACGTCCTAACGTCCAAATGTCCTAACGCCAAAATTTAACCAAAATAAATATCTGTAATCAATTCAAAACCCGCTTTTTCGTTCACACGTAGAATAATAATCTGTTTTCCATGTTGCAATTCTTCGCGCATAACAGCAGAATCCATTGTCAAAAAAAGTGTTTTGTTTCTAATTTTGATGTCTTTCGTTCGATTGGCAACGGCTGGACCCATTAATTCAGGCCACGCAGCAATTACATCCAATTCCTTCATTTTTCCTTCCAAACCATAAGCCCTCATCAACTTGTCAATGATAGTGCTCAACGGAGCTTCATTTGAATTTCTTTTGTGATCGTTCATATAGAAATAGTTTGAGAATTGGTTATGTCAATTGATTTCACTTGTCCGTCTGAAACTTGAAAAAGATGAAAAGGAAAATCTTGTCCTCCAAAAATAGTTTGAAGTCGCTCCAAATCAGTATCTGTTACCATAACTTGTCCGAAGTACTCATCTGAAACTAGTGCCAATAACTTTTTCACCCTTTTCTGATCGAGCTTATCAAAAATATCATCCAACAGCAAAAGTGGTTTTACACCCAAATGAGATTTTAACCATTCATATTGTGCTAAGCGCAGGGCAATGACAAAAGACTTTTGTTGTCCTTGTGAACCAAACTTTTTAATTGGGTGACCTTTAATTGAAAAAACTAAATCGTCTTTGTGAATTCCTGCATTTGAATAGTGTGTTATAGCATCTTTCTTTTCGTATTGTGTTAAAAGATCTTCAAAACTAGCATCATTTAGTTGTGAACGATAAGTTAAGTTGACTTCTTCAGAATCCAAACCAATATAATTGTATCGTTCTCTAAACACAGGGATAAACTCTTCGATGAATTGCTTTCTTTTTTCAAAGATCGTTTGTCCAACCTTTATCATTTGAGCATTCCACACGTCGATTGACTCACGATCAAACAATCCATGCTCATACATATTGCGCAGTAAAGCGTTTCGCTGATCAAGTATTTTACTGTAACGCTGAATATCTTCTAAATACTTCCGATCAAATTGAGCAATAATCCCATCCATCCATTTTCTGCGCAATTCGCTTCCTTCAGATATTAAATCACGATCGTACGGAGAAATCATAACAACAGGAAACTGACCGATATGGTCTGCTAATTTTTCGTATTCTTTTTTATTGCGCTTAAATACTTTTTTCGCACCCTGTTTGACTGCACAATGGATTGATACAGCTTGTTCGTCCTTCTCCCAATTGCCCATGATTGAGAAAAAACCTTGGTCAAAACGAATATTTTGTCGATCCAAAACATTCAAATAGGACTTGCACATGCTGAGGTAATAAACCGCATCAAGAATATTTGTTTTCCCCGAACCGTTTTCCCCAACAAAGCAGTTAATACCTTGTCCAAGCTCGATTTCAGCTTCTTCGTAATTCTTAAAATTGATGAGATGTAGCGACTTTAAATGCATTGAAACAAATTTAAGCTAATTAGTTTAGAATGCCTCGAAGAACACAACTTTAATTCACTATCAATTTCTTGTTGAAAACTTCAAATCATTTATTAAAAAAAAAAACTATTTTTGCAGCGCTAAATTGTGCGAAAATGTTAGAAAACTTCTCATTCCAAAATTTAAAAGAACAGTTCAACTCGAACAAAAACGTTAAACTATTGACTTTCGCCGTGGGTGGAGTTTTGTTGGTAGTAGTTGGTTATTTCGCTTACCGTCAATTCCTATGGAATCCTGACAATGAGAAATCGAAAGATGCTTATTGGGTAGGTTTGAACTATGCCGCTAAAGATTCAACTGATCTAGCTATTGATGAACTTCAAGGAACAGTTAAAAAATACGACGGTAAAATTGGTGGTGAAAATGCTCAGTTTGTCTTGGCTCGTCAATACATGGCAAAAGGTGAATTCAAAAAAGCATTGAAAGAATTAGAAGGTGTTAATTTGAATGACACTTATTTATCTGCAATGTCTCTTGGTTTACAAGGTGACTGTCAGAGTGAAATGAAAGATTTTGAAAAAGCAGGATCTATTTATTTACAAGCTGCAGATATGAATGCAAATGATTTTACAACTCCTATGTATTTATACAAAGCGGGATTATGTGCTGAAAAAGTAAAAGATTTTGACAAAGCTGTTGAAGCCTATACACGAATCAAAGATGATTATCCTCAATACGCAAGTCAAAAAGCGATTGAAAAATACATTGCTCGTGCTTCAAATCAAAAATTGAAAAAGTAATGGCTACTGAAGGTAGAAACTTATCTGAATACAATAAGGACTTTGTTCCAAACGGTGCCGATTTTAAAGTCGGCATTGTTGTTTCTGAATGGAACGATGCAATAACCTTAAATTTATTAAAAGGTGCCAAAGAAGCGCTTATTGATAATGGGGTTCAAGAAGACAATATTATTGTCCGTTTTGTTCCTGGAGCTTTTGAACTTCCTCTTGGTGCACAATATTTTTGCGAATATTCTGACGTAGATGGTATCGTTGTAATCGGTGTCGTTATTCAAGGAGAAACAAAGCATTTTGACTTTGTGTGTGATGGTGCAACTCAAGGTATAAAAGATGTGAACCTGAAATACAATACACCCGTTGCTTTTTGCTTATTAACTGATAATAACATGCAACAATCAATTGACCGTTCAGGTGGTAAACATGGAAACAAAGGTGTTGAATGTGCAATCGCTTGTTTGAAAATGATTGATTTGAAAAAACAATTTAAAACAACTGGTAAAATTGGCTATTCAAAATAGACAAAAGTTTAAAAACTAAACTCTATCCTCTTAAACCTCAATTCATTCCGCTCTGGCGGACTAACTCATAATTCATAAATCATAAATCATAATTCCCTTATGACACTCATTAAATCTATCTCAGGAATCCGCGGTACGATTGGCGGAAAAGTTGACCAAGGATTAACACCTATTGATGCTGTAAAATTTGCTGCAGCATACGGAACGTGGTTAAAGAACAGAAATGAAGGTCAAGCGTTAAAAGTAGTGATTGGGCGTGATGCACGTATTTCTGGACAAATGATTTCCGATTTAGTTGTTTCAACATTAGTGGGATTAGGAATTGACGTAATCAATTTAGGCTTATCTACTACTCCAACAGTTGAAGTAGCTGTGCCGCTCGAAAAAGCGCAAGGAGGAATTATCTTAACAGCAAGTCACAACCCGAAACAATGGAATGCCTTGAAATTATTGAATGAAAAAGGTGAATTTATTTCAGGAAGTGATGGTGAAGAAGTACTGGCAATTGCTGAAAAAGAAGCTTTCGATTTTGCAGAGGTAGATGATTTAGGAAAAGTGACAATTGACGATTCTTACTTACAAAAACACATAGATGCTATCCTTGCTTTACCTTTAGTCGATAAGAAAGCTATTGAAGCAGCAAATTTTTCAATTGTAGTTGACGCGGTAAACTCGACAGGAGGAATTTTTGTACCAGCTTTATTGAAAGCACTTGGTGTGAACCAAATTACTGAACTATACTGTGACCCAACAGGACATTTTCCACACAATCCTGAACCATTACCTGAACATTTAACAGATTTATCTAATAAAATCAAAGAAGTCGGAGCAGATGTTGGCATCACGGTTGACCCAGATGTGGATCGCTTGGCCTTGGTTTGTGAAGACGGTTCCATGTTTGGAGAAGAATACACATTGGTGGCAGTGGCTGATTACGTTCTAACACATACTCCAGGTGCAACTGTATCCAATTTATCGTCTACTCGCGCATTAAGAGATGTTACTGAAAGTCGCGGATTGCTATACTCTGCAGCAGCAGTTGGTGAGGTGAATGTAGTGACTAAAATGAAAGAAACGAATGCGGTAATTGGTGGAGAAGGAAATGGTGGAGTAATTTACCCTGAATTACATTATGGTCGTGATTCATTGGTTGGAATTGCATTATTCTTAAGCCATTTAGCACACAAGAAAATGACCGTTTCTCAATTAAGAGATAGTTATCCAAAATACACCATTTCAAAAAATAAAATAGAATTAACGCCAGATATCGATGTTGATCATTTATTGATGCATATGACAATCAACTATGCTCATGAAGAAGTAGATACAACAGATGGTGTAAAAATCTATATTGGTAAAGAATGGGTGCATTTGCGCAAGAGTAATACAGAACCTATCATTCGCATCTATTCTGAAAGTGAAAACGAACAGAAAGCGAATGAGTTAGCTGAACGCATAATTTTAGAAATTAAAGCGTTGGTTTAAAGAATCTGTATTTTCTCTCCTAAATAGGTTGGATTTACGTTGATTTTCACTTCAATGTAAGCTTTCACACAAGCGAAAAATTCTCGAATCTTGGTTTTCAAGCCGTTCATTTTTTTGACATCTCGTGCGTTATATCCGTAGGCATTAATTCCATTTCTTCGTGCGATATAAACTGCTCGTTGATTGTGGAATTTTTGTGAAACAACGATAAATGACTGTTGACCAAAAATCTTTTTTGCCCTTAAAACAGAATCATACGTATCAAATCCAGCATAATCCAAGGTGATCTTTTCCTCTGGAATTCCTCTGGAAATTAATTCATTTTTCATGTCTTGAGGTTCGTTATACTCCTTACTGCCATTATCACCACTAATTAAAATGTGAGAAACTTTTCCCGAACGAAATAACTCCAAACAGGCATCTATACGATACTTGAAATACAAATTATCATTCCCATTCCTCAACTTTTTACTCGTACCAAGAAGTAAAGCGGTTTTTGTAGACGGAAGATTTTTTGCCTTTGAAAATAAAAAATTCTTGGATTCATAATAAACGGAGAAATTCGACCAAAAAGCCATGATTACCAAACAAATAGAAACAATTTTAAAGGATTTAAAAGAAAATATAGATCTAAAAACAGCTTTCAAATTCATGTAAATTTCAATTTAGATTGAACCGAATTTGGTTCATCATGTATCAGCATCAAAACACATTAACATGAAAAATATTTTAATCATCAGTTCATTTCTTTTCACCGCTTTTTTTTCATCTGCAACTGAAAAAGAAATCATCAAATCTTCGATGTACGAAGTTACCGTTTACGCTCAAGGTGCACAAATTTTCAATCGGGCATCTTACACCGTTAAACCAGGAATCACAGAAATTATCATTGATGGAGTAAGTCCATTCATCGATGCAAAAAGTTTACAAGTAAAGGCAACAGGAAATGTCATTTTAATGGACTCAAAATACAGTTTGTATTATCCGAAACCGGAGCCTGCAAGTGTCGATGGTTTACCATTAAAAATAAGAAAGGACATTTTACTAATTGAAGATTCAATCAAAATAGTTGCCTATGACTTACAAGAAATTCAAGATGAATTGGATGTTTTAATGGCAACAAAAAACATTCTCGCTAACAATGGCGCTATCCGTGGCCAAGGAAAAGTGAATGATTCAATCAATCTATTAAAACAGGCTGTTGACTATTATACACTTAAAATGACGGAATTAAACAAAAAGATTCAAGCTCTAAATAAGCGTAAAGCTGACAAGTTAGAAAAGCGTCAAGGAATGGATGAACGCTTAGCCGATCTAAGAAATTATCAGAACAACCATGATATGAATCCCGCTAAAAAAGGTCCTATTCACCGATTAACAATTACTGTTTCAAGTAAAGAAGCTGCCACTGGAAAAATCAATTTTTCATACTTGGTATCAAATGCCGGTTGGACCCCAAGCTATGATTTAAGAAGTGATGGTTTAACAAGTAAAATCAACTTAACGTATAAAGCAAATGTTTATCAAAACTGTGGTTTGGATTGGGACAATGTAAAATTGAACATTTCAACAAACAATCCATACATGAACAAAACCAAACCAACTTTACACCCTTGGTATATTGATTATTATGCCTACCGAAATGATCAATATAAAAGCATAAACATGAACGCTGCGCCAGCGATGCAAAAAGAAGAACTTTCTGAAAAAGGATACGCTTATTCTAATACCATTCAAACAGATGCATTAACATCGGATATGTTTGTTCAAACCATTCGACAACTCTCTTCAATCGAATTTAAAATTGATTTACCCTATTCAATAAAATCGAATAATGAGCAACACATGGTGTTAATTAAAACAGCTGATTTAGACGCAGAATACAAATATTTCTCAGTTCCAAAATTAGATAATTCAGTCTACTTGGTTGCACAAATCACCAAATTAGATGAATTAGGTATGGTTCCCGCAGAAGCAAATATATTCTTTGATGGCAGTTACATAGGTGAAACATACATTGATCCAACTGCAATGGAAGATACTTTGAGTTTGAGTTTAGGTCGTGACCAAAACATTGTCATCAAACGGACACTTTTAAAGAAAGAGTTAAAAGAGAAAGTAATCGGTGATAAGAAAGAACGCACATTTGCGTATTCAATTGAAGTTAAAAATATCAAAGCAACGGCGATTGATATTGTAATTCAAGATCAAATTCCAATTACCACAAATGCTGACATTACGATTGAACCAATTGATTTAGCAAAAGCAAGATACGATGATCGAACCGGAGCTCTCGAGTGGACCTTTACACTTAAACCTAAAGAAAACAAGGTCATTGACTTTAGCTTCAAAGTGAAACACAACAAAGATTTAAACATTCCTATTCATTAATATTTCCGATTATCAACGAAAATGGCTGCCAATTTGGTGGCCTTTTCTGTTTTAAAATAGGATTTAATTGTACTTTTGAATATCGAATCATCATGTAAATTGAATGATTGTAATTCAAACAAATAGTTCACAAATTCGTTTTACCAAAAACAAGCAATGAAACAATTCGAAATCCCTGCATTTTATCGATCACCAATCATAAGTCGTTTGAAGGCTCAACGGAAATTAGAAGACCCAAGAAAGAAAGATTTCTCTCCTTCTATTATCGACTTCGGTAAAGTACGATTCATTGTAGCACGTCATTTTGGATTTTGCTATGGCGTAGAAAATGCCATTGAAATCTCCTACAAAGCATTAAAGGAGAATCCTGATAAAAAGATTTATTTACTAAGCCAAATGATTCACAATCCCGATGTGAACGATGATTTAACAAGAAATGGAATAAAATTTATCCAAGATACAGATGGATCCCAATTAATCCCGTGGTCGGAAATTAATTCAAATGATGTCGTCATAATACCCGCATTTGGAACAACTGTTGAAATAGAATCAATTTTAAAAAAAATTGGTGTTAATGTTGCTTCATACAACACAACATGTCCTTTTGTGGAAAAGGTATGGAATCGATCAGAAAAACTTGGCTCAGATAAGCATACTGTGATAATTCACGGTAAATATAACCATGAAGAAACGAGAGCAACCTTTTCACGGAGTGCTCAAAATGCTCCTGTTATAATTATAAAAGACATCAAAGAGGCAGCAATAATTCAACAATTTATCAAAAAAGAAATTTCATCAGAACAATTCTTATCATTTTTTCAAGGGAAATATACTGAAGGATTCGATCCAACAATTGATCTCACAAAAATTGGCGTAGTCAATCAAACAACAATGCTTGCTACAGAAACGCAAGAAATTACAGATTATCTAAGAGAAACAATGATTGAAAAATATGGAATTGAACACATTAAAGAACATATAGCAGATACGCGTGATACCTTATGTTATGCAACGAACGATAATCAATCCGCAACATTTGGTTTACTTGAAAAAGATGCCGATTTTGCATTGGTAATTGGAGGATACAACAGTTCAAATACCACCCATTTAGTCGAATTATTAGAACCTAAATTCCCTACGTATTTTATTCGATCTAAAGACGAACTTATTTCAACTGAACTTATCGAACACTTCAATATTCACTCGAAAACACTTGAAAAAACATCACAATATATTCCTAATAAAACAAGTCCACTCGACATTATTGTGACCTCTGGTGCCTCTTGTCCTGATGCCATGGTTGATGGAGTTATTCAACGTTTATTGGATTTACTTCAAATTTCTACTACAATCGAAGAAGCATTTTCGAAAATATAGTTATTTGTTCAGCTTTTTCACTAAGTCAATACACCTTTCCTCTGTTAGAATACCCAAATTATACTTTAACTAAATATGAATTTGAATTTTATTTAACGAATGATTCATTACTTTTAGCCAGAAAGATTATTTGAATGGAGCGTTTTATAAATATACTTATCATTGATGAAAATAGTAAGAACCGAAAAGGTTTGAAAGAAATTTTATCTGGTGGTGGCAATAATATTCTCCAAGCTAATACTATTGAGGATGCTTTACCTATTTTAACTCAAAAGGAAATTGGTATTCTATTAATCAACATCGATACGAACAACTTCGAAGAAATCGATTCATTGCCATTTCGAAAAGCTATTGGTAACCTAAAAAACATATACAAAATAGCTATCACTGCGTTTCCATCATCTGGCGCAAAAATGGTAAAAGGATTAAATGAAGGTGCCGTCGACTATATCACAGCTCCTTTCAACCCAAATTTGATTAGAGCCAAAATAGAGGTGTTTAAATCACTCTATTACAAAGATCAACGGATCAATCAATTGCTGAATAATATTTTTCCTGCGAAAGTACTTGAAGATTTAAGTACAAGCAGTAAATTCTCACCAAAAAGAGTAGAAAATGGAATAGTATTATTTACTGACTTCGTTGATTTCTCTATGAAATCGCGTGATATAAAACCAATACGTTTATTAAAAAAACTAGAATATTATTTTACGAGTTTTGATGAAATAATTCAACGGTACAAATTAGAAAAAATCAAAACAATTGGTGACTCCTACATGGCATTAGCAGGAGTAACTGAAAATTATCCTGAACCTGCAGTGCGTGCTTGTTTAGCAGCAATTGAAATTCGTAATTTCATGCAAAATGAACGAAATATTGCTCGAGCCGTGAACCGAGACTATTGGGAAATACGAATTGGTTTACATATGGGACCTTTGGTAGCGGGTATAATTGGTAAATACAAAATTAGTTTTGATGTCTGGGGTGACACAGTGAATATCGCTGCACGTGCAGAACAAGTCTCCAAGCCAGGTTTTATAACGATTACCGAATCAATCGAAAAGCAAGTTGAAAAATATTTCAATTATCAAAATCGCGGAGAAGTTAGTATTCATAAACGAGGCGGACACATGATTATGTCGTATTTGACTTCCCTTAAACCAGAGTATAGTCATGATGGCGATGAAAAAATTGCTTCTCGTGAACTGCGTATCCTATGCGGTTTGTCATCAATTGATTTCAATCAAATGAGAAAAGAAATTGTCAATCGTTTGCGTTCATTGATGCCCGACGAACTGATTTATCATGATTTGAATCACACAATGAATGTTGAGAAGGCAGCAATACGATTTGCAAAATTAGAAGGATTGGATGAAGATTCCATGTTAATACTGCGCACTGCAGTATTGTATCATGATTCAGGATTTATATTGCGTTATGAAGAAAATGAAGATTTTGCCGTTCAACTTGCAAAAAACAATTTATCGAAATATGGCTATTCACCTGAACAAATTTTACAGGTTGAAGAAATAATTTCATCAACCAAACATGGCGCAAAACCAAAGAATCTCCTAGAACAAATTATGTGTGATGCCGACCATGATTACCTCGGTAGGCCTGATTATTTTATTGTATCTGCTAAATTGCGTATTGAGATGGAAAATTATGGGAAATCGATGAGTGATGAAGAATGGTTGAAATTTCAGTTGCATTATTTAGAAAATGTACATCGGTTTCATACTGAAACATCTCAAAACATACGATTACAAGGAAAGAAATTAAGAATTGAAGAACTTAAACATCAATTGGATGTTTTATCTAAAAATCAAGCATGAAAATTTATACAAAAAAGGGAGATACAGGTGAAACCGGTTTAATTGGAGGAACACGTGTTCCTAAATGTTCCCTTCGCATAGAATCATATGGAACAGTCGATGAATTAAATTCTTACATCGGTTTGATTCGCGATCAGGATATTGATGTGTTATATAAAACGCAATTAATCGAAATACAAGATCGCCTATTTACAATCGGATCCAGTTTAGCTTCAGATCCAGAAAAGTCATCAATGAAAATTCCTGATTTAATTGGTTCAGACATTGAAGCGTTGGAAAATTGGATGGATCAAATGGAAGAAAAACTGCCTGAAATGAAGCATTTTATATTGCCAGGTGGACATACAACTGTTTCTTATTGTCACATTGCTCGTTGTGTTTGCCGAAGAGGTGAACGAATCATCGTTGATTTGAATGCGCATGAGTTTGTTGCTCCTATGATTTTACAGTATATGAATCGCTTAAGTGATTATTTATTTGTACTTGGTAGAAAATTAACACTCGATATAGGAGCCATTGAACAGCCTTGGAAACCACGTATTTAAAAGAAAAAAACAACTTGTGAATAAAAGAATTTGAATCTTTTTGAACTAAAGTTTGCAAAAAATTAAATAAAGTCTATTTTTGCGCAAAATTAACCATTTAAAAAAGGAGAAAGATGTACTGGACATTAGAGCTTGCATCATATCTAGAGGACGCCCCTTGGCCGGCGTCGAAAGATGAATTGATCGATTATGCTATACGAGCTGGAGCTCCACTTGAGGTTGTAGAAAACTTGCAAGATTTAGAAGACGAAGGTGATATATACGAAAGTATAGAGGAAATATGGCCGGATTATCCTTCTAGAGAGGATTTCCTGTTTAACGAAGACGAATACTGATCGAAACTCCCGCTAAAACGGGAGTTTTTTTTTGTACCTTCGAGAGATGAATTTCCTAGGTCACCTTTATTTTTCAAATAATGATCCCTCTTTGATGTACGCCAATCTGTTTGGAGATTTCGTTAAAGGCAAGGATTTAGATCGTTTTTCAGACCTACAAAAACAAGGAATCATTCTTCATCGTGCAATAGATCAATACATCGACCATCATCCTGCGGTACTTGAATTAATGCATCAATTGTACCCACACCTCCCCAAAGTAACTGGAATTGCAATCGATTTGTTTTTTGACCATTTGCTAGCAAAGCAATGGGAGAATTATCATTCATCCTCGCTCAATGATTTTTTAGCTAACTTCTATTCAGTCTCTATTCAAGATGACCCTAATTACACGGAAGAATACAAAATCTTTATCCAACAGCTCAAACGAAACAACTGGATTGCATCTTATCCTCAATTTCATGCACTCGAAAAGATGAGTAAAGGGGTTTCTTCTCGCATATCTTTTAAAACTTCGTTGGAAACCGCTCCAAAAATCTTTTTACAATTTGAATCTCAAATTGAACAAACTTTTTCGCGTTATATGATTGATGCGCAAAACTATTTTCCAAAATACTTTTAACCCATAAATTGAGGTCAATTACGATCGAACTGGAACTTCATTTTTGAAGCTTAATTTTTTTGTTGTATATTTCGGAGTTCAAGAATGAATCAAATGCGTGCTTTTAAGATTTCATTTTATTTTTCTACTCTACTTGTTGTCATAAGTATGCTAGTGCCGTCTTGTGGCATAAAAGTCAAAGAAGAAGAAGTAAAGGTAGCAGAGGAAAGCATTACAGATTTACCAGAAATACTTAAAAAAGGAAAACTAGTTGTTCTAGCTGAAAACAGTTCTACCTCCTACTTTATTTATCGAGGTAAAAAAATGGGTTTCGAATACGAACTTTTGAAAGAATTTGCAGATGAACTTGGCCTAGAATTAGAAGTGAAAGTTGTCCATAACTTGGATGATATGATTAGCATGCTAAACAAGGGTGAGGGAGATTTAATTGCTTGCAATTATACATATACAAAAGAACGACTTAAAGAAATAGAGTTTTCAGAACCTTTTATTAAAACACCACAGGTGCTTATCCAGAAGAAACCTGATGGTTGGGCAAAGATGAAACCTGAATTACTCAATGCGCAACTCATCCGATCACCAGAAAAATTAGCGCATGAAAAAGTACACGTTTGGAAAAACTCCAGTTACTATGATCGTTTGCTGAATCTTCAAGAGGAAATTGGTGATACAATTTTCATCGAAGAACAAAATGGCCAAATTGGAACAGAAGAAATGATTGAGATGGTGGCTGAAGGGATGATTGATTATACCATTACAGAAGAAAATGTTGCGCAAGCAAATGAAAAATTTTATGACAATATTGATATTCAGACCAAATTATCTGTTAAACAAAAAATATGTTTTGGCTTACGCAAATCTGATCTTTTACTCAAGGCAAGATTAGACAAATGGTTAGTGCAACAAACCAAGAAAATTAGCTTCAATTACCTAAAAAGAAAGTACTTTGACTTGAGCGTCTTACCGTCAAATTCAGATTTCAAACCAGCAAATCTTAAACGTGGTGAAATCTCTGTTTATGATGCTCTATTTAAAAAAGTAGCAGCGGAATATGAATGGGATTGGTTGATTTTAGCTTCTATTTCTTACCACGAATCTCGTTTTAATCCCAACGCAAGAGGATTCGGTGGCTCTTATGGGATTATGCAATTTATGCCAAGTACAGGACCTAAATTTGGCGTATATCCGAACTCAATACCAGAAGTTCAAATTCGTGGTGGAATGAAAAAATTATATAAAGACTATGCAAGTTGGACAGATATAGCAGATCCTGTTCAACGCTATAAATTCACCTTGGCAACATACAATGCGGGAAGAAGCCACGTTGAGGATGCTCAGCGACTAGCGAAGAAAAATGGCTTAAACTCAAAAGTTTGGGATGATAACGTGGAGAAAATGATGCTTAATTTATCGAAACAGCAATACTATCGCGATCCAGTTGTGAAAAATGGAGCACATCACGGTTCAATTACCTATCGATATGTGCGAGAAATTTATGGAAGATACCTTGAATGGAAGGCAGTTGTCAAATGATTCCGTAAATTCGTCAAAAAAATAAAATCAAACATTTAATCGTCATACAAGGTCCAACTGCAAGCGGTAAAACTGATTTTGCTATTGAACTTGCGCGCTATTTCAAAACAGAAATTATTTCGGCTGATTCTCGCCAGTTTTTCAGAGAAATGTCAATTGGCACAGCTAAACCTTCCTTTGATGAACAAAAAGGCATAAAACACCATTTCATAGATTCTCATAGTATAGAAGAAGATGTTTCTGCCGCACGCTTCGAAAGAGAAGCTTCTTTAGTTTTAGAAGATTTATTTAAACGAAATGATTTTGTTGTTTTAGTTGGTGGCTCGGGAATGTTTATAGATGCGCTTTGCAATGGATTAGACGAAATCCCCCACTCGACTGAAATCCGAAATGAATTAACAGAATTATGGGAGAATGGTAATCGAGAAATGCTACTCGAAGAACTTCACCAAAAAGATCCTGTCTTTTTTGAAATTATCGATAAAAACAATCCCACAAGAGTGATACGCGCCCTTGAGGCAGTGCGCTTGACTAAAAAACCTTTTTCTGAACTTCGCACAAATCAATCGAAGGAAAAAAACTATGAACTACACCGCTATGTTATAGATTATGATCGTGAGAAATTATATGACCGAATTAACATGCGAGTGGACGCAATGATTCAACATGGTTTAATAGAAGAAGTTCGTAAATTATTACCCTTTCGCGATTGTAATTCAATGCGAACTGTTGGATATAAAGAACTCGTTGCTTATTTTGATGGTCAATGTACCCTTGACGAAGCCATTGAATTAATCAAACAGAATTCTCGTCGCTACGCTAAACGCCAAGTTACTTGGTTAAAAAGATACGATGATGCTCTTTGGATCCAAGCTGATTCAGCTGAAAATATGAAAAAAAATCTCCTCGAGCACTTAAATAAAATCCGAGTTTAGTCCCTGAAAAATAAATCATTGCGTAATTGGAATGATTCTTGAAAACCTGACGTTCAAATTGCTGTATTATGAAAATTATATTTGATCATATCATGCCAGAACCCTTAGCTTCAATTGCACATTCTGCAGAAAGCATTTGGGGAAATCACATTGAATTTAATCCAGGTGAAAAAATCCTATTGAACGCTTCCAGTGGAAAAGGAAAATCGACTTTCACGATGACTTCTTTTGGTTTAAGAAGAGATTATAGAGGAACTGTTACCTACGATGGAAGAGATATTAAAACTTTCACACCGGATGAATGGGCACTTATTCGTCAAGAGAAAATTTCAGTTGTGTTTCAAGATTTACAGTTGTTTCCAAGTCTAACGGTGGCTGAAAATCTTGAAATCAAAAACGAATTGAGCAAAGTTTATTCTGAACGCGAACTAAGAGAAATGCTCGATTTACTTGGAATAGGAGATAAATGGGATCAAAAATGTGGTTTATTGTCGATGGGACAGCAGCAACGGCTAGCAATAATACGTGCGTTGTCACAGCCTTTTGAATTGCTAATTATGGATGAACCTTTTTCGCATCTCGATGAAGAGAATAGCCAAAAATGTTTGACGCTTATTCATAAACGATGTGATGAACAAAACGCTGGATTTGTCCTTACAACACTAGGTGACAGCCACAATACTCATTTTGACAAAGAATTAAAACTGTAAGCCATGTTATCGAAATTATTATTTAGAAACCAAGATAAAAAGCAATTGGTGATTGCTATAGTTGGTGCGTTCATGGGAATCACGTTTCTTGTTACTTCTATTCATTACCTCATCAAGGTGAATGAGTTTGGCGAAGGTGCAGATATTCTAGGACCAAATACTATAATCGTACAGAAGAAAGTATCGAGTTCAAGTACTTTGCGTTTAACGAAAACTGATTTTTCAGAACGAGAAATTCAAACAATTAAACAAGAGAAATTCATTGCAGACGTTCAACCGGTTATTAGTAACAATTTTGATGTCTCGTTCGAAACAGCCGACCCAATGGTTCCTCGTTTTCGTTCAGATGTTTTCATTCAAACCTTAGATCCTGAATTTTTAGATGTTAAATCAAGCAAGTGGCATTGGGAAGAAGGGGATGAATTTGTACCAATCATTTTACCGCGCGATTTTTTAGTCATGTTAAATACGTTCATGAGCGCCCAAGGAATTCCACAAGTTTCAGATGAATTAGCCATGGACATTAAATTTAAGTTCACCCTTTCCAATGAAACGGGCAAAGAATGGGTTGATGCGCGAATTATTGGATTCACAAATGAAGTTGCTTCGATTCTTGTGCCTGAAAGTTTCATGACATACGGTAACGACAAATACGCAAAAGGAAAAGACCAGTTAATAACTCAAGTAATGATTTCTGGTAAAGAAAGTGAGTTCGGACTAGTAGAAGAATTGTTAACGAAAAGAGGCTTAGAATCTAAAAATTCTCAAATGGTAGTTGGCCGTTTAAAAAGTATGGTAGGAACCTTGTTCTTGGTTGTGCTTGGCATCTCAATCATTGCAGTTTTTGTTTCAGGATTAGTTCTGATTCAGTATATGCAGCTATTAATGTCCCGAAATGCTTATGAAGTAAGAACTTTGCTTCGGATCGGTTATCATCCAAAAACAATCATTCGACAGTTCTTTGTGTACTTTGTGAAAGTTTTTGGAATTGTGTCGGCATTGGCCTTGTTAATCTTCTTCTTGTTCAAATACTTTTTAGACAATATGTTTGCTTCGGGTGGTTTGTACATTGACACAGGATTGTCGTATCAAAGCATTGGTGCCTTAATTGTTGCCTACGGCATTTTCACCTATTCAAGTTATTCTTCTGCCAAAAAAGGAATTTTTAAAGAATATTAATTGGTTAAAGAAATGTTAATTTTGAATTCTTTTCGGCAATTGATGCGTCTTTGAATTAACTTCATTTTAAAAAGTAAAAAGCTATGAAATTTTACCTTGTATTATCATTTGTTCTTGCCTCAACTTTTGGCTTCAGTCAGAAATTGAAATTCAAAATAAACGGTCAAAAAGACACCACAATTCACTTGGTGAAATATGTCGGTAAAGGTTTGTTCTATGCCGATACTGCAGAAATTGTAGGTGGTTTAGTAGAATTTGATGGTTCAAAACAAGTTCCTGGAATTTTGGCTGTTTTACTTCCAGGTCAAAAGTTTTTTGAATTCGTTTACAATAATGAAGAAGTTCAAATTGAAACCACTGGTCCAGATTTCATCAATACCATGAAGGTCAAAAAATCGGAAGAAAACAAGGTATTCATTGAATATGTAAAGTTCATCAGTGCCAAGAAAGGTGAATCTCAAAAATATATTGACGAGCGTGCCAAGTTAAAAGAAAATGACGCAAAGTATAAAACATTGACAGTTTCAATAGACTCGCTGACAAATATGGTGACGGACTACCAGAAAAATTTGATTGCTGCGCATCCAACAAAATTTGTTTCTAAAATAGTAAAGATGTCTATGGACATTGATATTCCTGAAGCACCAAAGGATGCAAAGGGAAATGTAATTGACTCATTTTATCGATTCAAGTATTTCAAAGACCATTACTGGGATAATGTTGATTTCAGTGATGACCGCTTGGTAAACACACCTATTTTCCACAACAAATTAGAATACTATTTTGGAAAAAACATGATTGTTCAGCATTGGGATACAATATTGCGTTATGCCTATAAATTCTGCGATCAGTTTGATCAAAAATCTAAAATGTTTGAATATTCTGTTTCATGGATCACATCAAGTTTTGGTAAAAGTAAAATCATGGGAATGGACAAAGTCTATATTATGATGGCTGACCGTTACTATTGTACGAACAACAAAGAGGGTAAATCACCAGCCTTTTGGATGACACCTGAAAAATTAGAGGATTTATGTGAAAAAATTCCCGTTCAAAAGAATTTAGTAATGGGAGCACAACCACCAAATTTGATTTTACGTGATACAACAGATGTAAAATGGAAGGATTTCTACAGTTTGAAATCAGAATACACTATTCTTTATTTCTGGGATCCAGAATGTGGTCATTGTAAGAAGATTACACCGAAATTAGAAACCCTTTACAAAGAAAAATTGAAAGCGCGTAATGTGGAAATTTTCGCAGTAGGAAAAGCTGTTGGAGAAGATTTTGGAAAGTGGAAAAAATTCATTCGCGACAACAACTTAACATTTATCAATGTTGCCGTAACAGAAGCCTTGTTTAAGGCAGCAATGGAAGATGCTCGTCAGTTTGTCCCAAGGTACACAACAATCGAATCATTGAATTATCAAACTACCTACGATGTCTTTTCATCACCGAAAGTATTTGTATTGGACAAAGACAAGAAAATAGTTGCAAAGAGTATCACATTATCTCAATTGGAAGACTTTTTGGATATGATGCAAGATAAAAAAGATGCACCGAAACTCTTTCCTCCTGATCCAGAAGAGGATGAACAAATGCACTAAAACGATATAGTAAAGGCGTCCATGAGGGCGCCTTTTTTGTTAATAATTCCTTCACTTTCTTTTCTGATTTCCCGCTCATTCTTTCGTATTTTTGTCATTCAAAATCATATAAAAGATGAAAAGAATACTATTTATTTTATGCCTTTTACCGACTGTAATTTTTGCTCAAACGACCAATCTATTCATATCTGAATATGGCGAAGGTTCTGGTGGAAACAAAAAATACCTTGAAATTTATAATGGAACCGGAGCAACGGTTGATTTGGCAAATTTCCAAATTTGGAAAGGAATAAATGGAGCGGTTTGGGGTGCACCTTTATCACTCACTGGATCCTTATTAAATGGGAGTACTTATGTCATTGGTAATAACAATATAGATGTTATTGGTGCGGATTTATACAACACTTATATCAATTTCAATGGAGATGATGCAATGGGTTTAGCATGGAATGGAGGATCTGGAGCTACTTTTACATTATTAGATGTTTTTGGAATTGAAGGAATTGATCCAGGAACAAGTTGGACAATTGCTGGTAACGCGAGTGCTTCTCAAGATAAAATCTTAATTCGTAAACCAACAGTTTGTTCACCAAGTACTGATTGGACAGTTATTGCAGGTACAGATGCCGCTTCTTCGCAATACACGATTGTTGTTGATCCATACAATTTAACTAGTCAAACAACTGATTTAGGAATCCATACCGCAACGTGTATCACAAGTTGTAATACAACAAGTTCTTTCTCTATTACGAATTGTACATCATACACCGTTCCCAGTGGAGATGAGACGTATACGGTATCTGGAATTTATTTAGATACTATTCCAAATGCTGCATTGTGTGATAGTGTTATGACAATAGATGTTACCATCACAACTGGAATTACTTATTATGCAGATTTAGATACGGATGGTTTAGGTGATGCGAACAACACAACTATCGGTTGCGTTTTGCCAGTTGGATACGTAACAAATAGTAACGATTGTAATGATACAGATAACCTAATAGGCCTTCCAACAACAGTTTATTATTTGGATGCTGATCTTGACACCTATGGTGATTTGAATAGCACCACTGTCGCTTGTTCATTGCCGGCAGGATACGTAACAAATTCATTGGATTGTAATGATAATGACAATACTATAAATCCGATGGGAATTGAGATCCTTGATAATGGAATCGATGAGGATTGCTCTGGTTCAGATGCATCTGCATTAGGTACCCAAATTGGATTATATGAATTCACTGCTGCAGCTGCTTGTCCAGTTACAGCAGTATCAGTAACAACTCAACCTTCAAATGCTGTTTTTAGTGATTACACAAGCACAGGAACGAGTTGTTCTCAAGCCAACAATGTATTCAGCAATAGTGGTTGGAATACCACACCATCAATTGATTTAGGAGAATACAATGAGTTTTCAATTCAAGCAAATGACTGCTCTACTTTGGATTTGAATCGCATTATTTTCACGCATAGAATAAGTGGTTCTGGTGGTACACCAACATGGACTCTTCGCTCTAGCGCAGACAATTACACGGCTGATTTAGCAACAGGTACACCTCTAACAACAGACAAAACTGATACTATCAATTTATCTGCTGCATTCGACGCATTAACGCAAGTATCTTTCCGTTTCTATATCACGAATATGGGAGCCACAGGCTCTACTTGGAGAAATGATAACGTTCGAGTTATTGGAAATTTCGGTTCATTGACACCTCAAACTTTCTATGCTGATACAGACAGTGATACTTACGGTGATTTAAACGCTCCATTGACTGTTTGTACACCACCAGCAGGGTATGTTTCAGATAATACAGATTGTGATGATACAGATGGTTTAGTTAATCCTATGACAACTTGGTATCAAGATAATGATGGCGATTTATCTGGTAATACTGCAGTAACTTTTGTAGGTTGTACTCCTCCTGTTGGGTATGTTTTAGATTCAGGTGACTGTGACGATAATGACGTTTTAATTGTTTTACCAACAACGTATTATGCAGACGCCGACAATGATGGATTCGGTGCAGGGCTTGGGCTTGTATTATGTACAAATCCAGGTGCAGGATATGTAACAAACCAAGGCGATTGCGACGATGCATTAAATACAGTTTATCCGGGAGCCCCAGAAATCTGCGACCAATTAGATAACAATTGTAATGGTACATCTGATGAAGGTTTAATTTTTAATGCATATTTCACAGATACAGACAATGACACATATGGAACGGGAACGGGAACATTGTATTGCCAAGATCCCGGAACAGGCTATTCATTAATTGATGGTGATTGTAATGATTCAAATCCAAATGCTTATCCTGGTGCAACAGAAATCCTAGATAATGGGATTGATGAAAACTGCGATGGTGTAGATGGGTATTTATCTATTGACCAAATCGAAGCAGTTGTTTTGACAATTTACCCAAATCCTTCAATTGGCATTTTTACTATTAAATTCAATACTGAATTAAATGGACAAATTGTGTGTGCAGACTTAAATGGTAAAACATTGAAAACAATCGCAATATCAAATTCTGAACAAGTATTGGATTTCTCAGAATTAGCAAATGGAAATTACTTGCTTAAAATTATGACTGAAGTTGGCGTTCGTCAATTTAGAATTGTCATTCAAAAGTAAGCGCATTCAATATTAATGTGAAAGGCTATCCATTTGGGTAGCCTTTCTTCATTGCATTACGTACTTTTAACCAAAATATTAAGATTATCTTTCACAAGAACTTATTTTTGTAAAAACTGAATTCAAATGAAAAACCTTTTTTTAGTTACCCTTCTACTATTTGGATCGAATATCGCGCTGTCGCAAACATATTGGCAACAAGAAGTGAATTACAAGATTGATGTTAAACTAGATGATGTTAATCATACTATCTCAGCATTTGAGGAGTTTGAGTACATTAATAACTCACCAGATCAATTGGATAAAATATATATTCACCTTTGGCCAAATGCCTATCGCAATGGAAAAACTGCTCTAGGAAAACAACAGTATCACGGTGGTGAAACCATGTTAACCTATGGTGATGATATAGATAAAGGTGGAATTGATTCACTTGATTTTAAAGTAAATGGACTTGCAACCAAATGGGAATATGATCCAGAACATATTGATATCGGTATAATTTATCTTGCAACACCTCTTAAAAGTGGAGAACAAATTACCATTTCAACCCCCTTTAAAGTTAAATTACCTTCAGGTAAAATTTCTCGTTTAGGACATATTGATCAATCTTATCAAATAACTCAATGGTATCCAAAACCAGCAGTATATGATAAAAATGGTTGGAACCCAATTCCATATTTGAACCAAGGTGAATTTTATTCTGAATATGGAACGTTTGATGTAAGCATAACACTTCCGAAAAACTATGTGGTTGGATCAACAGGTGATTTACAAACAGATTCTGAAATCACTTTTCTTGAAAACAAATCACTGGAAACACTTACAAAAATTACAGAATACCTTCAGCAAAAGCAAGGTCGAGCGGGAAAAACAGATTTCCCTCCTTCTTCTACTGAATGGAAAACGATTCGCTATACACAATCCAAAGTGCATGATTTTGCATGGTTCGCCGATAAACGCTTTGCCGTAAACAAGGGAGAAGTCACGCTTCCTCATTCCAAAAGAAAGGTTACCACTTGGGCAATGTGGGTCCCTCACAACACCTTTACTTGGCGTTATGCTGATGAATATTTGAGAGATGGGACTTATTATTATTCACTTTGGAATGGTGATTATCCTTACAATCAAGTTACAGCTGTTGATGGTACAATCAGTGCGGGTGGTGGAATGGAGTATCCAAATGTTACGGTTATTGGAAATGCGAGCAACAAGGAAGAATTGGAGGTGGTGATTGTTCACGAAGTTGGTCACAACTGGTTTTACGGAATTATGGGCACCAATGAGCGCGTTCATGGATGGATGGATGAAGGAATCAATACCTTGAATGAAATACGCTACGTTCAAACGAAATACCCGGATAACACGCGTTTATCAGATATGGTCATGAATGGACAGTTTCACATGAATGATTTGGATCACCACGATATGGCCGATGTATTTTATCGTTTATCAGCCGTGTTAGGAGAAGATCAACCAATTGAAACACATTCAGCTGAATTTACATCCGCTAATTACGGTGGAATCATGTATCAAAAAACAGGATTAGTTTTCTATTACCTGAAAGATTATTTAGGAGATGAATTGTTCGATAAGTCAATGATGGCTTATTTTGAAGAATGGAAATTCAAACATCCACAACCAGAGGATATGCGTGCAACTTTAGAACGTGTTTCTGGTAAAAACCTTAACTGGTTGTTTGAAGATTTAATTCAAACGACAAAGCATGCTGATTATAAGTTAGTGAAGGTTAAAGAAAACGAAACCGGTACTTCAGTAAAAGTTAAAAATGTAGGGCAAGTTGATGGTCCAATTGAAGTCAATGCCATTAAAAATGGTGAAGTTGTGGAGACCAAATGGGCTGAACCTGGTCAGAAAAAGTCTACCCTTGAACTAACAACGAAAGATGCGGATGAAATTCGAATTGACGCGAGTAAAGATATTCCTGAATTGTATCGCAAGAACAATAATTGGAAATCAACAGGCATTTGTAAGAAGTTTGAACCACTTGCTTTCGAATTTTTAATTGGTGACAACGAGCCGACAAAAACGAATCTTTTTTGGACTCCAGTGATTGCTGGCAACGCCTATGACAAATTCATGATTGGTGCAGCTATTCACAACAATGCCATCCCGTTTAATAAATTTCAGTACTTAATTGCTCCAATGTATTCTTTTGGTCGACAAATGGTTTCTGGAATAGCAGAATTTAGCTATACTTCCCTGCCTTCACGTGGATTGAAAACTTCACGTTTTGGTTTATCCGTTAAATCGTTCAAATTCGATACAACTGCAAATTTGCGTAAAAATCAAGGAGCATATTTGGCAATTGCACCATACTGGATAGCGAAAATTGGTAACAAGCGAAACTCTTCTCCACTTTCACAGCAAATTTTAATTCAAGGCATTGGACGTTATGATATTTATTCAAACGTGCGTGCAAATTACGTAGGTGGTTTAATTAAATACAATCTTGATTTAAGTTATCCCGATCACAAATTAAACATTCAAGTGCGTAACGAAAACATTGCTGCAACAGAAGTCGATATGGGTCGCATTTTGGTTGAATCAACATATCGCTTCCGTTATTTAAAAAACAAGATGAAGCGTTGGGTTGAAATTCGTGGATTCATTGGAAATAATTACACTTTCAGAAAAAAATTCAACAATTCTTACACTTATCCGTTTGCAATGTCATTAAGCGGAAGCGACGGTCAACAAGATTTATTCTTCGAAGATTACTATTTTGGAAGGGGAAGCATCTCTGGATTATGGTCTCAACAGCGCGATGAAAACATGGGTGGATTTAAAAGTACAGCTTGGTATGGAACAACGAGTAATTGTATGGCAACTGGAAACTTATATGTTCAATTACCCATTCCTCAAGTTGGTATTTTCGGAATTTTTGCAGATGCCGGAGCATTTAACAATGGTGTAAGCGTTAAGACTGCTATAAATACAGGTTTAGCAATGCGTTTAGGTAAAATCTTCGCTATCTATTTCCCTATATGGATGAGTGATGAATTATCAAATTCTTTTGGTAGTTCTTCTTACGGTGAAAAAGTACGTTTCACGTTGAAGTTCAATCCAATTAACAAACCATTGAAATTAGGATCTTTGTTGGAGTAAGGGATATGAAAAAAGCACATTTATTATTCGTTTTAATCGGTCTGAGTGTTTTGTTTGCTGCTTGCACGAAAAAGACATTTAAATTGAAAGAGGAATTTACGCTTGCGTTTAATAACACTGGGATAGTGAAATTGGGAGGTAAAGACAAAATGGAACTCAAATTCACAAAGTTGGTGGAAGAATCACGTTGTGCACCAGGAAAGACCTGTGTTTGGGAAGGAAGAGTTTCAGTTGATATTGAACTTGACAACAACGAAATTATAACACTTGGATTGGGAGATGGATTTACATCAGTTACAAGCTACAAAAATCACAACATAGAATTGCTGGAAGTTTCTTACGAAAATAAAGAAGACTTTGGTAAGGAAAGCAAATATATCCTAAAACTGAAAGTAGATTAAATCAATTTATTTCGTTTCACGAATTTGTTTGAAACCGATAGAAAGGGTACGTTCGTAATTGCGTAGAATTTTGATTTCAGATGGGTTGACAAGACATAACGAAACACCTTCTTTTCCTGCTCTTGCCGTTCTTCCGCTTCGATGCGTGTAATATTCTTCGCTTTCTGGTAATTGATAGTGAATAACAAACGAAAGTCCTTCCACATCTATTCCTCGAGCCGCCAAATCAGTTGCAACCAAAATTTGTACGTTGCCATTTTTAAATGCGCGCATTACTTTATCACGTTCCTTTTGTTGCAAGTCACCATGAATTGCATCCGCTAATACATTTTTTGATTGAAGTTGTTTTGCTAATTTCTGAGCGGTAGCTTTCGTTCTGCAAAAAACAACTCCCCTATTCTCTTTTTCAGTTTTCAAAAATTGCAACAAGACATATAATTTATCTGTATCATCGCAAATTAAGTACTGATGATTAATCTTGTTGTTAACAACATTCTTCGGATTAACCGTTATCCTATGTGCATTTGGAGAAAGATACTTTTTAATAATTTGTTGAATTCCCGCTGGTATTGTTGCCGAAAAAAGCCATTTATTTCCAACGTTGCGCATCGAACTCATGATTTCGTCCAATTCAACTTTGAAACCCATGCTCAACATCTCATCTGCCTCATCCAAAACAATTGTCTCAACATGACTCAAATCGAGTGCTTTTCGATTGATTAAATCGATTAATCGTCCAGGTGTTGCAACCACAATGTGTGTTGGTCGTTGCAAAGCAGATATCTGCAAATCAATATTTTCTCCACCATAAACAGCTTCGATAAATATGCGTTCTGAGTATTTCGTGAATTTGAATAATTGTTTGGCGACTTGCTGACCTAATTCACGTGTGGGACATAAAATCAAGGCTTGAATTTCCTTTCGATCAGCATCGATGTTTTCCAAAAGTGGTAATCCGTAAGCAGCCGTTTTACCTGTTCCCGTTTGAGCTTGACCCACAATATCTGTTTCTCCATCAATCAATAATGGAATTACTTTATGCTGAATCTCCGTTGGAGTAATGATGTTCAACTCTTTCAATCCTTTAATAAGATTGCCACTTACGCCTAATTCTTCAAAATTTCTCAAAACGGATGGAATATATTTAATGGTACAAAGGTAATTGAAAGTTTGGGAGACATTGAATTTAAAAAAGAACCCCTACTCTGAATCAATTAATTCAGCATTACTTTTTATTTCAACTACCTTTTTATAAACTAGGAAATAATACGCAACAGCTCCTATTATTTCATATCCGATTAATCCAATGATACTAAAGAGTTCGAAGCCAATAAAAAAGATAGTACCAACAAAATGAATTACAAATATTGAGAAATGAAGCCAAATTGTAAAAGGGATTTTTTTCCATTGTTCGATCAGATAAATGATAAAAATAGATGGAAATGATAACAGGAAACTTAAAATAAACCCAACAATAAAAACAAAAATAATATAATCAAATCCACGATTGAATCCAGGATTAGGAGTCGATAAAACCATTTCCTCCATCCACCATAGAAAAGTATTCATTAAGCTACCTCCAATAGCAATCGACAACCAAACAAGGAAATAGTTTTTCAACATTTAAATAAACTCAGATAATTCCAACCAACGATCAGTCGCTGTTTCCAACTTAGAAACAACCTCCGACAAGCGAATTCCAGCATTCATTAATTCTTCGTTTGACAAGCTTGAATCGGAAAGTTTATTCGTCAATTCCTCTTTTTCTAATTCAAGAATTTCCATGTCCTTTTCGGCTTGCTTGAATTCTTCTTTTTCCTTGAATGACAATTTTCGTTTCTCAGCTGGCTTTTCAGAAGATTCAGAAAGTTGGGTAACCTTCACTTGTTTAGCCGGTTCACCATCCTTAATTTCTTGCTTTTCCTTTTTATAATCTGCCGCTGTTTGCTTACGGTATTCAGTGTAATTTCCAATAATATCTTTGATGGCACCTTCGCCTTCAAAAACAAATAAATGGTCAACCATTTTATCCATGAAATAACGGTCATGCGAAACAACAATCAAGCATCCTTCGAAGGTACGCAGGTAGTCTTCCAAGACTGACATTACGAAAATGTCAAGGTCATTTGTTGGCTCATCTAAAATCAAGAAATTGGGATTAGACATCAACACCGTCATCAGTTTCAATCGACGTTTTTCTCCGCCACTCAACTTGTGTACAAAGTTGTAGTGCATATGACGTTCAAAAAGGAACTTCTCCAAAAACTGCGCAGCAGATAACTGACGACCTTTCTCAAGTGGAATAAATTCTGCAATATCGCGAATGACATCAATCACTTTTTTGTCTTCATCAACCTTTATCAAATCTTGACTGTAGTAACCGAAAACGACTGTTTCACCCGTTACAACCTTTCCTCTATCAATCTCTTCTCGACCTTGAATCACATTCAAAAAAGTCGATTTACCCGTACCATTGTTTCCAACAATCCCCAAGCGTTCTTTGCGCTGAAAATTATAGGTAAAATTATCTAAAATGACTTTATCACCGTAGGATTTTCCGATCTTGTGTAATTCCAAAATTTTAGATCCAAGACGTTCCATTTTAACTGGAATATCAATTTCATCCTCATCAATTCGTTGACTTGCAGCCTTTTTAACGCCTTCAAACGAATCAACTCTCGCTTTTTGTTTTACACTTCTCGCTTTCGGTTGACGACGAATCCAATCTAATTCCTTTTTAAACGTATTCTTCGCTTTTTCAATGGTTGAAGACAATTGCTCTTGACGCTCCGCCTTCTTCTCTAAATAATAGGAGAAATTTCCTTTGTATTTATAGATCGTTTTATCTTCCAATTCATAAATAGTATCACATACAACCTCTAAAAAATAGCGGTCATGCGTCACCATTAAAATCGTTGATTTTGACTTAGAAAGGTATTCTTCCAACCATTCGATCATATCTAAATCCAAGTGATTCGTTGGCTCATCGAGGATTAAGAAATCTGCTTCCGCAACTAGAACTTGGGCCAATGCCACACGTTTTTTTTGTCCACCAGATAGACTTCCAATCAATAAATCGGTGTTGTCCAATTTCAAAACAGAAAGAATCTGATTCACTTTGACTTCCATATCCCAAGCATTTAACTCAGTCAGTTCGTCGTAACATTCATGAATCAATGCTTCATTCCCTTCACGAAGTGCTTGATTGTATTTTTTAACTATTTGTAATTCAGGTAAATCATGCGAAAAAACAGCTTCAAGAATGGTATGTGTATCATCTAAATTTTCACTTTGCTGCATAAAAGCAACTCGAATATCATTGCGATAAACGATGCGACCACTATCATAGGGTTCCAGCTCCATCAAACAGCGCAGCATGGTCGTTTTACCGTTACCATTTTTAGCAACGATTGCCACTTTTTGACCGAGGTCAATACCGAAAGTTAAATCAGAAAAAATAACTCGATCACCAAACGATTTGGTGAGATTTTCAACAGAAAGATAATTCATGAATTAACGCAAGCGGTTAAGTGAATCAATCAAACCTTTGTCGCGTTTGATTGAGATATTTGCAAGAAAAACGAATGGTAAACCAAGCACAAAAAGAAGATATCCAAGACCCAATTCTCGTTTAAAAGGTCCACCTTCGAATTGGTTTTCTCCAATAAAAGAGAATACAACAAGAGCAATGGTTAAAAGCAAGTATAGAAAAAATACGATTCGCACCAATTTCAATTGACGACTTAAATTTTTGTACGCCATTAGGGTGACAAAAAGCAATAATACGATGGCTATCAAGCTAATATAAAATGGATAAGCATTTACAACTTCTGCTTTTCCGGAAGTAGATGAATTAGCATATTGAGAAATTCCATAAGAATTAAACACAAAATAGAAATCATTACCAACAAAACGAAAAACCTCACTCCCTGTCGCCACGATAGAAAGCAAAATCATAGAAACGGCCAAATAGATTGTTTGAATACGTTGAATCATTTGAATGTAAATTTTACACAAAGAAAGTGAAAATCGAGCACATAATGAATTCCGGAATGCATCAAATATAAACTTCATGCAATTATGGGGAGGCTACACAAAAACTTCATCCTATCATGATGATTATCATTAATTGGTTTAATTTCAGTCGCACAGTGTTTTAATTATCCTAACAATCAAGACAGGATCCAACGATGAAAAAATAACAAACTATAAAATTGTCAATTATTTTCGAAAATGAAAATTTACAGACATATATTGAATATTAGTGCAGTTTGAATAAATATTCAATGCCTATTTTTGTATTTTATAAACTTATCTTTGGGAGGACTGAATAAGTTTGTTTTAATTTACGCTATCTATTATTTTTACAGGCAACTTTAGAAGACATTTTGCGTCTAAATAGGCCATCCTTAGAAATGTAGTTTTCGTTCGATATTTTTTCAAACCACAAAAAATCAACATTTTAAGTTTTTATGAATGAATCGAGACATTCATAACTTTCTTGAAAAGAATAATTGTTTGATGAAAAAATGTTAAATGAAAAATAAAGTTAACCTATTAACTGTCTTCAGTTTTGTTTTTATTACTAGCTTTTTTGCCAATGCTCAAAACAAGGCTGCAGAAGGGATGGAAGCATCAGAAACTAACTTTTCTAGTTTTACAGATCGCCCAATTCAAAATTTAGGTAATTGGAAGAAAATCAATAAAGAAGCGTTTTATTCTCATCCAGAGTTTGGTATTTTGTCATTAGATGCATCTTGTAAAGATTGTTCCGAAGACTTATCGAAACGAACGGTAGATGAACGATTTTTTGTTGATAATAATGACCATAAACAATTTTATCAGCAAAAAGCAATGGGAGAATTGCATGAGCTCATTGGAGGCAATTGGACAACAATTGATCATCGTTTGAAAAAAGTCTCTAATGGCATCTATAAATCTGGTTTTAATTTGGATAGGGCTGGTTTTGACCTTGCAAATAAAATATCGTTACTTGAAACTACTAATGGCAATCTAAGTTTCAATAATTGGAGATTGATTTTAAAAAAAGATGGTCAATTACAGGGCCCTATTTCAGCCAACTGGTCAATCATTTCAATCGGTGATGATGGCGTTAATATAACAGCTGTATTCCCGGGAATTGATGCTTTTATTATTGATAACTTCTGCACCCTTAACGTTAAAGTTTAAATGTTTTATATTCAAGTATTTATAAAAATTATCGGATGAATATTTGAAATTATTTAGTTTTTTATGTATAAAATAATTAATACACAACTGATTAATAAACAACTGATTATACAAATTTACGTCATTCAAAAAATAAATTAAGTCAACAATACTATAACTACTACTCAATGCGCATAGTTCCCTTAATATTAGCTATACTGTCTGTTCTGATTTGTCAAAACAGCATTTCTCAACAACAAATATCAACAGATACAATTAATTTAATTGACAAATACTCAGTTGATTGGCTAACATATTTTGAAAATGATCAAGTTAAGATTGAATATAAATTCTCAGAATGCGATCCTGAAATGGGATATGATTTCGAACAAGTGAATTTTAAGTTTATCAATAAAACTTCTACCAAACTTGATCTCAATTGGCATATCCATTTGTATTATGATAAAAAATGCTTGACATGTAATTATCCGGATGAGTATGCGCGAACCATTCAATTGCTACCAAATGAGACACTAGAAGGGAATTGCGACCGAGAAACTATTAATGAATTGAAATTGTTTTCAAAATTCACTGATGTAAACTATTCTAAAGGTGCGATTTTAACAAGTTTTCAGTTAGCTTCATTAAATATTGCATTTCCTCAGTAATTCAGATTTAATTTTATTTGATACTAAAGCATTCAAATGAATAACAAAACTATTCCACAAAAATGAAAAATATAAGACAGATCGTTCTAATGTTCACTTTTTTATCAATGAACATTTTAGTGTTTTCACAAACCTATCTATTAAGTGCTGCTGCTAACAATACCACTGTAAGCACTTGTGGGGGTAATTTTTATGATTCTGGTGGAGCGACAGGACAATATACTAATAATCAAAACCGTACTATTACATTTTGTCCGAATACACCTGGAGCAATGATTCGCTTGAATTTTACAGCGTTTGCGTTAGAAAATTCTTATGATTTTCTTTACATATATAATGGTACTAGCACAGCAGCACCTTTATTAGGAACATATACGGGAACAAACAATCCTGGTGTGGTTACAGCAAATAATCCTTCAGGATGTATAACAATCAGATTCACCTCTGATGGTTCTGTTTTAGCAAATGGTTGGGCAGCTGCCATTTCATGCATTGCACCCGCGACATGCACTGATGGTATTCAAAATCAAGGTGAAAACGGTATAGACTGCGGTGGCCCTTGTGCAGCTTGTCCTCCTGTCCCTTGTAATGTTAATTTAACATATACATCAGTACCGGCCAACCTAACATGTGCGGGCGGATCAGTTTCATTAACAGCTGTTGGTCTAGGCACAAATAACCTAGCAATGAACAATAATTTTAACGGAGGATCTTTAGGTGCTGGTTGGATTGCAACAGGTGGGCAGTCCGTAGGAACACTTTGCGGACCAAGTCTTGATGGCACTCCTTATTATTGGGCATCAACAGCCGGTTCTAGTGTTCCTCAGTTAACAACTGCTGTTTTAAACGTAAGTTGCGGTGGTATAATTAGTTTTGATATGGATTATGCAACTCAAGGAGCCAATGCACCTTGTGAAGGACCTGATTTACCGAATGAGGGTGTTACCTTTCAGTACTCTACTAATGGCGGTGCTTCATGGACGGTTATTCAGTATTGGGATCCGCTAGGTGGTTATAATGCTGGATTGACAAACTGGAACACATATTCATTTCCAATTCCGCCTGGTGCAATTGGGCCAAATACTCAATTCCAATGGATTCAATTGTCATCATCTGGATCTCAATATGATAATTGGGGGATTGATAATGTACAAATTTCATCTGTAATTAATTGCAACGCTTATTGGTATGATTATTCTTTTTTACCGCCTACAAGTGATAACGCAGTTCAAACAACAAATATAACTAGTACCACAACTTTTAATGTCACCTATACAAATGGTATAGATGCTTGTAATACTTCTGTAACTGTTGTTGTTCCTCCAGGAACTACTGCCAATGCAGGGCCAGATAAAGTAAGATGTTCTGGTGGTGCAGGAGTTGTGATTGGTGCGAATCCGGTTTCACCTGATAATGGGGCTACTTATTCATGGAGTGCTGGCGCTGGATCAGGAACAATAGATCTTATACCAGCAGGAGGCACAACTACTGGTCAAGTAACCGTTTCACCTTTGGTAACAACAACCTATACATTAACTGTTACCTTTAATGGTTGTACCGTAACTGATCAAGTTACTGTTGTTGTTGATAATCCGCCAACAGCATCTAATCCTGCACCAATTACATTAACATGTGCTTCAGCAATTCCAGCACCAGATATAAATGTTGTTACAACAGAAGCCGACGATATCACAATTCCTCCTACAGTAACTTGGATTAGTGATGTTTCAAATGGTGGTATTTGTCCAAATATTGTAACAAGAACTTATCGTGTAACTGATGGATGTGGAAACTTTGTTAATGTTACTCAAACGATTACTGTTTCAGATTTAATTGCTCCAACAGTAACTGGAACTTTAACGGCAGCTGCAGTATCGGGATGCTCCGCGACTTCAGTTCCTGCAGCAGTAACGACAGTTGCAGCTTTGGAAGCAATGGGCGTTGCAATAGCTGATAACTGCACTGCAGATGCTAGTTTAACGGTAACAAGTTCAGATGGAGCGCCAACAGGTACTTGTCCGATTGTGATAATCAGAACGTATACCATCAAAGATGCGTGTTTGAATGCAATTACAGTTAATCAAACAATCAATATTACAGACCTAATAGTTCCAACAGCTTCTAATCCTGTTGATATTTCTGTAGCCGCAGGAACTGCGCCAGCGCCAAACATTTTACTTGTTATTGATGAGGCAGACAATTGTTCAATTCCAATAGTTGCTTGGGTAAGTGATGTTAGCAATGGAGGAACATGTCCAGAAATAATTACAAGAACTTACAGTGTTACAGATGCATGTTTAAACCAAATATTATTAACTCAAACAATAACTGTTGGAGATGCTATTTTGCCAACTGCCTCAAATCCTTCAGCAATAAATGTTCAATGTTCAGCTTTAGTGCCATTACCAGATGTTTTAGTTGTAACAGATGAAGCCGATAATGGGGTAACACCAACTGTGACTTGGCAAGATGATGTGTCAAATGGTTTGACTTGTCCAGAAATAATTACAAGAAGATACCTAGTTACTGATGATTGTGGAAACTTTATTTTTGTCACTCAAACAATAACAGTATTGGACACACAAGCTCCAGTTTTTGTAGCTCCACCAACTGCTGTCACTGTTGCTTGTTTAGCTGACGTTCCTGCGATGACCAACCTTGGGTATACTGATAATTGCGATCCTGCTGGATCGGTAGCTGGTACTGATGGTGCTTTAGTTGGAGGTGCTTGTGGTGGTACAATAACACGTACGTGGACTTTCACTGATCTTTGCGGTAATACTTCTACAACAACTCAAACAATTACAGTTGACGATAATACGTTGCCTACGGCTTCAAATCCTGCAACGATAACTGTTCCTGGTGGACCAGCTCCAGCGGTTGATGTGACAGTCGTAATTGATGAAGCGGATAACTGCTCTGTACCTGTAGTTACTTTCGTGAGTGAATCAACTGACGGTGCCGCTTGTCCTGAAACGATTACTCGTATTTACGCTGTAACGGATGCTTGTGGGAATACAATCAATGTTACACATACTATTCTTATTACAGATCCATTCTCACCAACTGCTTCAAACCCTGCTCCTATTTCTGTAGAGTGCATCGCTGATGTTCCAGCTCAAAATATTGCAGTTGTGACGGATGAAGCAGATAATACAGGTGTGCCGATCGTTGCTTGGGTAAGTGACGTATCGAACGGTGCTACTTGTCCAGAAATTATTACACGTACTTATTCTGTTACGGATCTCTGTAACAATCAAATCTTGGTGACTCAAACAATTACGGTCGATGATGTAACTACTCCAATATTCGCTGCAGCGCCAGCTGCGGTAACTGTTTCTTGTTTAGCTGACGTTCCTGCAATGACAAACCTTGGATACACTGATAACTGTGATCCTGCTGGATCGGTTTCAGGAACTGATGTTTCTAATGGAGGTACTTGTCCTGAAATTATAACAAGAACATGGACTTTTACGGATCTTTGTGGGAATACTTCAAGTGCTTCGCAAACAATTACAGTTCACGATTTAGTAGCACCAATATTCGCTGCTGCTCCGGCTGCTGTAACCGTTGCTTGCGCTGCTGACGTTCCTGCAATGACAAACCTTGGATACACTGATAATTGTGATCCTGCTGGATCGGTTACAGGAACTGATGTTTCTAATGGTGGTACTTGTCCTGAAATCATAACAAGAACATGGACTTATACGGATGCTTGCGGCAACACTTCATCTACTACTCAGACTATCACTGTTCATGATTTAGTAGCACCAATATTCGCTGCTGCTCCTGCTGCTCTTACTGTTGCTTGTTTAGCTGACGTTCCTGCGATGACAAACCTTGGATATACTGATAATTGCGATCCTGCTGGATCGGTTGCTGGCACTGATGGTGCTTTAGTTGGCGGTGCTTGTGGTGGAACAATCACACGTACGTGGTCTTTCACTGATCTTTGCGGTAACACTTCGTCTACTACTCAAACAATTACAGTTGATGATAATACGTTGCCTACTGCTTCTAATCCTGCGACAACTACTGTTCCTGGTGGTCCAGCTCCAGCGGTTGATGTGACAGTAGTAATTGATGAAGCGGATAACTGCTCTGTACCCGTAGTTGCTTTCGTAAGTGAGTCAACTGACGGTGCCGCTTGTCCTGAAACGATTACTCGTATTTACGCTGTAACCGATGCTTGTGGGAATACATTCAATGTTACACATACTATTCTTATTACAGATCCATTCTCACCAACAGCTTCAAACCCTGCTCCTATTTCTGTAGAATGTATCACTGATGTTCCGGCTCAAAACATTGCAGTTGTGACGGATGAAGCAGATAATACAGGTGTGCCGATCGTTGCTTGGGTAAGTGATGTGTCTAACGGTGCTACTTGTCCAGAAATCATTACACGTACTTACTCTGTTACGGATCTCTGTAACAATCAAATCTTGGTGACTCAAACAATCACGGTCGATGATGTAACTACTCCAATATTCGCTGCTGCGCCAGCTGCGGTAACTGTTGCTTGTTTAGCTGATGTTCCTGCAATGACAAACCTTGGATACACTGATAATTGTGATCCTGCTGGATCGGTTACAGGAACTGATGTTTCTAATGGTGGCACTTGTCCTGAAATTATAACAAGAACATGGACTTTTACGGATGCTTGTGGTAACACTTCATCCACCTCTCAAACAATTACAGTTCATGATTTAGTACCACCAATATTCGCTGCTGCTCCGGTTGCTGTAACTGTTTCTTGTTTATCTGACGTTCCTGCGATGACCAACCTTGGATACACGGATAATTGTGATCCTGCTGGATCGGTTACAGGAACTGATGTTTCTAATGGAGGTACTTGTCCTGAAATCATAACAAGAACATGGACATTCACGGATCTTTGCGGCAACACTTCATCTACTACTCAGACTATCACTGTTCACGATTTAGTAGCACCAATATTCGCTGCTGCGCCAACTGCTGTAACTGTTGCTTGTTTAGCTGACGTTCCTGCGATGACAAACCTTGGATACACTGATAATTGTGATCCTGCTGGATCGGTTGCTGGTACTGATGGTGCTTTAGTTGGAGGTGCTTGTGGTGGTACAATCACACGAACGTGGTCTTTCACTGATCTTTGTGGTAACACTTCGTCTACTACTCAAACAATTACAGTTGACGATAATACGTTGCCTGCGGCTTCTAATCCTGCGACAACTACTGTTCCTGGTGGACCAGCTCCAGCGGTTGATGTGACAGTCGTAATTGATGAAGCGGATAACTGCTCTGTACCTGTAGTTACTTTCGTGAGTGAATCAACTGACGGTGCCGCTTGTCCTGAAACAATTACTCGTATTTACGCTGTAACGGATGCTTGTGGGAATACAATCAATGTTACACATACTATTCTTATTACAGATCCATTCTCACCAACAGCTTCAAACCCTGCTCCTATTTCTGTAGAATGTATCGCTGATGTTCCGGCTCAAAATATTGCAGTTGTGACGGATGAAGCAGATAATACAGGTGTGCCGATTGTTGCTTGGGTAAGTGACGTATCGAACGGTGCTACTTGTCCAGAAATCATTACGCGTACCTATTCTGTAACGGATCTCTGTAACAATCAAATCTTGGTGACTCAAACAATCACGGTCGATGATATCACTGCTCCAACTGGTACAGCACCAGCAAACGTGACAGTCGAATGTATTAATGACGTGCCACCAGTTCCTTTAGCAGTTACATTCGTGATAACAGATGCGATGGACAATTGCACGGCTGTTCCAGCGTTGGATTGGGTTGGTGATGTATCCGATGGAAATACATGTCCTGAGACAATCACAAGAACTTTCTCAATTACTGACAATTGTGGAAATCAGACATTAGTTGATCAATTAATCATTGTAAATGACGTTACAGCACCAACTGCTTCTAACCCAGGCAGCGTGAATGTTGAGTGTATTTTAGATGTTCCGGTAGCTGACATTACAGTTATAACAAATGAAGCTGATAACTGCACTACCGCTCCACTTGTTGCATGGGTAAGTGACGTTTCTGATAACGGAACATGTCCTGAAACAATTACAAGAACTTATTCTGTGACAGATGATTGTGGTAATCAAACGTTGTTAACACAAACTATCATTGTCAATGATGTCACCAATCCAACTGCTACTAACCCTGTTGCTATTAGTGTTGTTAGCGCTGCGACGGTTCCTGTTCCAGATCCAACAGTTGTTATAGATGAAGCAGATAATTGTACTACAAATCCAATCGTTGTATGGGTAAGTGATGTGTCAAACGGTAATGTATGTAACAATGAACAAATCACACGTACATACAGTGTTACTGACGATTGTGGGAATAGTATAATTGTGACACAATTAATTACTATAACTGCAATTTACCCTACAATATCTGCCGGAGTGGATCAAACCGTATGTGAAAATGAATCAGTAACCTTGTCTGGAACTTATAGTCCATCTACAACAGTTATTTCTTGGACGGCACCAGTAGTTGATGGTGTGAGCTTTACACCTCAAGTTGGAACGAATACCTATACACTTACCGCAAATAATTATGGTTGTATTGCAACTGACAATTTGACTATTGTAGTAAATCCAATACCCGCAGTAAGCTTTACACCTGATGTTACTGAAGGATGTGAACCGTTAAGTGTGTTCTTCAACAATACTTCTACTTCAGGATTAGCACTTACTAATTGTGTTTGGACGATGGGAGATGGCACAGTTCTAAACGGTTGTGGAGATATTAACTATACTTATAACAATCCAGGAATCTTTACTGTTGGATTAACATCAACAGATGCAAATGGTTGTACAAATTCGGTTTCTTATCAGAACTTGATTTATGTTGAAGATTATCCTGTTGCAGACTTTACAGCTTCAGAGTACAACTTGAGCAATTTATTAAATGAAACAGAGGTTAATTTTACGAATCAATCAAGTGGTGCAGTAACCTACTTATGGACATTTGGTGATGGAGGAAATTCCACGGAAACAAATCCTAGTCATTTATTTGAAACTGATTTAGCTGGAAGTTATACAGTAATGCTGGTTGCCTATTCTGATTTAGGATGCACGGATACTGCGTATCAATCATTCACAGTGACGGAAGAATTAATTTTCTATGTTCCAAATACGTTCACGCCAGATAATGATGTATTCAACAATACCTTCCAACCTGTATTTACTTCAGGGTTTGATCCTTACAACTTCAACATGTTAATTTACAATCGTTGGGGAGAAATTATTTTTGAAACACGCGATGCTTCAATCGGATGGGACGGTACATACAATGGTGATTATGCTCAAGATGGAATTTACACGTGGAAAATTGAATTTAAATCAAGAGTTAACGACAAGAAATATGTAAAAGTAGGCCATGTCAATATGATGAGATAAAAACCAATAAATAGAAACAAAAAAGCGATCTAAACGATCGCTTTTTTTATGCTTATAAAATCTTGGTTTGAGATTTTGACTTACCTGAAAAAATAACAAACTACAAAATTGTCAATTATTCTCGAAAATGAAAATTTACAAACATAAATTGAATATTAGTGCAGTTTGAATAAATATACAATGCCTATTTTTGTATTTAATAAACTTAACTTTGGAAAGACTGAATAAGTTTGTTTTAATTTACGCTATCTATTCTTTTTATAGGCAACTTTAGAAGACATCTTGCGTCCATTTATATATTAATAAGTAATTTACAACATGAAATCTCTACTATTCATTTTAATTTTGTTGTCAACGAGTCGCTTATCTGCGCAAAGTCAACTCCCAACAGATACAATTAACCTAATTGACAATCATTCAACAACTTGGAGAACGTATTTTGAAAATGATCAAATTCGAATTGAATTTATATCATCCAATTGCGACCCTTCAATGGGATATGACTTTGAACAAGTGAATTTTAAGTTTATCAATAAAACTTCTACCAAACTTGATCTCAATTGGCATATACATTTGTATTATGATAAGAAATGCTTAACATGTAATCATCCTATGGAATATTCCCGAACAATCAGATTGATTGGAAATGAAACGTTAGAGGGTGACTGCAGAAGAGAAACGCCAGATGAATTGAAATTATTTTCCAAATTCAACGATGCAAACTATTCGAAAGGTGCTATACTAACGTCCTTTCAATTGGCATTCTTAACTATTTCTGCAGTTGACTAAACTGTCGCTCATACTTTTTTGTTACGATCCGAATTAACAATATACATTATGAAATTTTTATTCTCAATATTATTTACAGTTGCACTATTATCTGATGGGGTATTTGCTCAAGCAGTTGTGCCATGTGATGTAGAATTAACATATTCTACCGGTTTTTATGATCCGCCGCCAGTTGCAGGCCCGGCATATAACATGTCAAATACTACAGTAAACACTTGTGGAGGAACTTTTTATGATCCAAATGGAACAGGTAATTACGCCAATAATCAATTAAATACAATGACATTTTGTTCTTCGACTGCAGGTGCTCAGCTACAGTTCATATTTACTTTATGGAATCTTGAAACTTGTTGCGATTATTTAAGTATTTATGATGGTCCAAATACGTCAAGTCCACTATTGTTCAATGATGATGGGTCAAATAGCCCTGGAACAGTTACTTCAAGTAATGGGTGTTTAACTTTTGTTTGGGACTCGGATGGTTCAGTTGTCGGTCAAGGTTGGGCGGCTACAATCAATTGTGTTGATGTGCCTATCCCCTTCAATTGCAATGGAGGAACTGTTTTTTTACAAGCAACTGGCGTTGGTGACTACGAAATAGTTCAAAATAATAATTTTAATAATGGTTCATTAGGTGCTGGTTGGGTGGCAACAGGTGGTCAATCTGTTGGTACAGCTTGTGGTCCAAGTCTTGATGGTACTCCTTACTATTGGGCATCTACTGCTGGATCAGGTGTTCCTCAATTAACCACAGTTGGCTTAGATGTGAGTTGTGGTGGATTTCTGACATTTGACTTGGATTATGCTACTCAAGGTGGAGCAGCTCCTTGTGAGGGTCCCGATTTACCCAACGAAGGTGTTACACTGCAATATTCAACAAACGGTGGAGCAACATGGACTGTCATTGAGTATTTTGAACCACTAGGTGGATATGATGCTACAATGACAAGTTGGAATAACTATTCCTTCCCAATTCCTCCAGGAGCGGTTGGTCCAAATACTCAATTTCAATGGATTCAACTTTCGTCATCCGGTTCTTGTTGTGATAACTGGGGAATTGATAATGTCCAAGTTTCTTCTGTTGTTAATTGTACACCTTATTGGTATGATTATTCATACCTTCCCCCCTCTGTTGACAATCCAAGTCAAACTGCGACGATAACGTCTACAACTACTTTTAATGTTACCTATACGAATGGAATAGATGCTTGCAGCACTTCAGTAACTGTTGTTGTACCTCCAGGAACGACAGCAAATGCTGGTGCTGATGTCACAATGTGTGCAGGTGGAACAGGTGTTGTAATAGGAGCAAGCCCTGTTACATCAGACAACGGTGCTACTTTCTCTTGGAGCGCAGGAGCAGGTTCGGGCACAATCGACTTAGTTCCTGCTGGAGGCACAACCACAGGTCAAGTTACAGTTTCACCAGCAGTTACTACAACTTATACATTAACAGTTACTTACAATGGTTGCACAACAACGGATCAAGTTACTGTAACTGTAAATCCAGTTGCGACGGTAAATGCGAATATCGAACAGACTGTTTGTGCAGGTGGTACAATTACACTTGCTGGTGCAGTTGGCGGCGGAGCAACTTCGGGGACTTGGACCGCACCAACGGGAACATTTTCCAGTGCAAGCAATTTAGCATCAACTTATACTCCTTCAATAACTTCAGGAACGGAAACGTTAACACTTACTACAGATGATCCAGCTGGACCATGCCCTTCTGTTTTAGATCAAATGATCGTAACTGTAAATCCGGTTCCAACAGTGATTGCTGGTCAACCACAAACGGTATGTGAAGGAACTAATATCACACTTGCTGGTACTGGAGCAACAAGCTATTCATGGGACAATGGAGTAACACAAGGTATAGCGTTTGCTCCTACTGCTACAACAACCTATACGGTTACAGGTACAACTTTAGGATGCACAAATACAAGCACAGTTACTGTGACTGTAAATCCAATTCCTAACGTTAATGCAGGTAATGACATTTCAATCTGTGCGTCTACATCAACGACTTTAACAGCATCGGGTGCAACAACATATTCATGGTCTCCAGGTGGATTGACAACTGCAGAAATCACTGTTTCTCCAGCTGCGACAACTAGTTATACTGTTACTGGTACATCTTTAGGATGCACCGCAACTGATATCGTAACTGTTACTGTGGCGGGCAGTGCGCCAATTAATGCAGGTCCGGATGTTGAATTATGTATCGGAGCTTCGACCACATTGAATGGCACTGGTGGTGATACATATGTATGGGATAATGGTTTAGGTAATGGCAACAACTTTACAATTTCGCCAGCTTCGACAACAACTTATACTGTCATTGGAACAGATGCTTCTGGTTGTGTTGGAACAGATGCAATTACAGTAACTATTAATCCAATACCAACAGTTCTTGCTGGTCAGCCACAAACGGTTTGTTCAGGCACAGCTGTGACTTTAAGCGCTTCTGGAGCAACAAGCTATTCTTGGGATAACGGTATTTCGCAAGGGGTAGCTTTTACACCTACTGCAACAACAACATATACAGTTACAGGAACAGCTTTAGGTTGTACAAATACTAGTTCTGTATTAGTGACGGTAAATCCTTTACCAACGGTAGTAGCTGGTCCGCAACAAACAGTTTGTGAAGGGACTTCTATTACGCTAACTGCATCTGGTGCATCAACTTATACATGGGACAATGGCGTTACTCAAGGTGTAGCGTTTACTCCTACTGTTGGCGCTGTGACATATACAGTCACTGGTACTTCTGGTGCTGGATGCACCAATACTAGTGCAGTTTTAGTTACAGTTAATCCTTTGCCACTTGCAGATGCTGGTGGAGATCAGGTAGTTTGCGCAGGAACAAGTGTTACATTATCTGGACAAGGTGCCGCAACTTATTCATGGAATATTAGTGTAACAAATGGTACAGCCTTTACTCCTGCTGTTGGCGCTGTGACATATACAGTCACTGGTACTTCTGGTGCTGGATGTATAGCAACTGATCAAGTTGTGGTAACAGTAAATCCTAATCCATCTCCAATAATAAATGGAACGACTGATTATTGCATTGGATACCCTGCACTTTTGTCAACCTCTATTCCTTTTGCAACTTACGATTGGTCTACATTGGTTTCAACAGCGACTACTTCTGCTACAATAGCTAATAATCCAATTACGGTTACCGTTACGAATGCTTTTGGTTGTTCCGGCACTTCTCCAGCATTTATTGTGAATGAAAATTTATTTATTACTGCCAATTCAACTGAAACAATTTGTCAAGGACAATCAGTTTTGATTCATGGGGTTTCTCAATCGGTAGCAGGTTTATACTCGCAAACGTTTACAACCAGTACTTGTGATTCTGTTTCGAATGTTACGTTAATTGTTAATCCATTACCAATTGTTAATGCCGGATTGGATCAGGAAGTTTGCACACTAACAGCAACTTCATTGACCGCAACAGGTGCTGCAACTTATTCATGGGATAATGGAATTACAAATGGAGTTACTTTTACTCAAGCTCTCGGAACGACTACTTATACCGTAACGGGAACAAGTGTTGATGGTTGTATCAGTACGGACCAAGTTGATATCATAGTTAATCCTCTCCCTCTGATAGATGCAGGTGCAGATCAAGCAATTTGTATTGGAACATCTGCTATTATTTCAGGAGCAGGAGCAGCGACCTATACATGGAATAATGGTGTGACAGATAATGTTTCATTTACACCAGCTTTAACAAATACGTATACCGTTACAGGAACAGATGCTAATGGATGTGTAAACACAGACCAAGTTGTTGTGACTGTTAATCCATTGCCAACAGTGGTTGCCGGACCAGACGAAGATATTTGTTTTGGAGCATCCGTTACCTTATCAGGTTCTGGTGCTTCAACATACACATGGGATAATAGTGTAACAAATGGTATTTCATTTTCTCCTGCTGCAACGACCACTTATACCGTTACAGGGACAGATCTGAATGGATGTATCGATACGGATCAAGTTTTAGTAACTGTTAATCCTTTACCAGTTGTAAATGCTGGTATAGATCAAGATGTTTGTCAAGGAACTCTTATTACACTTTCTGGTGCTGGAGCAACTACCTATTCTTGGAATAATGGTGTACTAAATGGAACTCCTTTTACACAAGCTGTTGGAACTGTAACATACACTGTAACAGGAACTGACGCAAATGGTTGTATTGATACTGATCAAGCTGACATTACTGTCAACCCAACACCGGTTGTAAATGCAGGACTTGATCAAATTGTTTGTATTGGTGCTTCTGTTACGTTAGCAGGAAGTGGAACGTCAACCTATTCATGGAACAATGGAATTACAAACAACGTTGCCTTTACACCTTCTCTTGGAACTGTAACTTATACTGTAACAGGAACAAGTATTGAGGGATGTATAACAACTGATGACGTTGTTGTCACCGTAAATCCTTTGCCAGTTGTCTTTGCAGGAAATGACGTTACTGTTTGTGAAGGATCAACTGTAACTTTAACTGGTTCAGGTGCTTCAAACTATTCTTGGAATAATGGTGTGTTGAATGGAACACCATTTACACCGAGCGTTGGCACAACAACGTATACAGTCACAGGCACATCAGCTGCAGGTTGTATAAATACTGATCAAATAGACATAATTGTTAATCCAATACCAATAGTATCATTTTCTCCAGATGTAACAAGTGGTTGTGTACCATTAACGGTGAATCTAACAAACACAACTCCAAATTCTGTAAACTGCTTGTGGACGATTAGTAATGGTACTGTTTTAAATGGATGTGGAACTGTACCAGTTACTTTCACACAAGGAGGATGTTATGATGTGACATTAACGACAACATCTAATAATGGATGCGCTGGTACATTAACTTCAACAAATCTTATTTGTGTTGAAGCATTGCCTATCGCTTCGTTCTCTCCATCTTCTAATACGGTAACAACGATCAATACAGAAGTGATTTTCACAAATCAATCAATTGGTGCATCTTCATATTACTGGACTTTTGGAGACGATTCACCATCATCTACAGATGTTAATCAAATTCATGTATATCCAGATAGTGAGACAGCGAATTACTTAGTAACATTAATTGCATACTCGCCACTAGGTTGCACGGATACAGCTTTAGCATATATAAATGTGGTTGAAGAATTGATTTTCTATGTACCCAATACATTCACTCCAGATGATGATAATTTTAATCCAGTTTTTCAACCTATTTTCACAGCTGGTTTCGATCCTTATGATTATACCTTATTAATTTTTAACCGTTGGGGTGAAATCATTTTTGAATCAAAAGATGCATCAATTGGATGGAATGGAACGTATGGTTCAAATGGAGAAATACAAATGTGTCAGGATGGAACATATACATGGAAAATTGAATTCAAAACAAAATTGAATGACGAACGGAAAATGATCCTTGGTCATGTTAACCTAGTAAGATAAAATAAACTAGCATAAAAAAAAGCGATCTAAACAATCGCTTTTTTTATGCTTTAATAATTTGATTAAATCTTTTGGTTTATTCCCAAACTGTAGTTTTTTGTCTCAAGTAAAAATCAAGTATTACCATGGCTGCCATTGCTTCTACAATTGGTACTGCTCTTGGAACAACACATGCGTCATGCCTGCCTTTTCCTAATAACTCCACTTTTTCACCGATGGAATTGATTGTTTCTTGCGGTTTTAATATGGTTGCAACTGGTTTAAATGCTACTCTAAATTCAATTGGCATTCCATTCGAAATTCCACCTTGAATTCCACCACTGTTATTTGTTAAAGTTGAGCCATCCGAGTTGAACAAATCATTGTGATCGGATCCTCGCATTTCTGCAGATGCAAAACCACTTCCGAATTCAACTCCTTTTACAGCATTAATAGAAAGCATAGCCTTGCCTATTTCAGCATGTAATTTATCAAAAACAGGATCTCCCAAACCTGCAGGAACATTCACAATCATACAGCGCACACATCCGCCAACAGTGTCACCATCCTTGCGCACATCACGAATCAAATGTTCCATTCGTTCAGCCGTTAATTCATCTGGACAACGCACTAAATTGGATTCAATCGCATCAGTCAAAAAGAAGGAAGGATCTTGTAATTTAATATGTCCCACTTGATCAACATAAGTTGAGAATTCAATTCCCAATGACTCTAAAAATTGTTTTGCAATCGCACCTGCAACTACACGACAAGCCGTTTCTCTTGCGCTTGACCTTCCTCCTCCTCTATGGTCACGAGTGCCATATTTTTGATCATAACTATAATCTGCATGAGAAGGCCGATATGCTTCTTTCAAATGATCATAATCACTTGAATGTTGATCTTCGTTGGGAATAACAAAACCGATTGGTGTACCTGTGGTTTTTCCATTAAACAAACCTGATAAAAATTGAACCGTGTCGGACTCCTTTCGTTGTGTAACAATAGCAGATTGACCTGGTTTTCTTCTGTCAAGTTCGAATTGTACTTTGTCTAAATCAATTTTGAAATTAGAAGGTACACCATCTATAATTCCGCCGATTGCTGAACCATGTGATTCTCCAAATGTCGTTAATTTGAAAATTGTACCAAACGTAGAACCTGCTGCCATAATTCAAATATAATGGACAAATAACAATTAGCAATACTTAAATCCTTTTCAATCGCGTAAATGTTTATCTTCGAAGGCATAATTGTTGAATTACATTTCATTCTAAAAAATACTATCATGCAAATAAATGAAGATAAATTAGAAGCATTTTGGCAATGGTTTGTAAAGAATTCAACGATTATCAAAGAGGTGATAGAACACAACGATACCAATCAAAGTGAGCGTATAGTTGAAGAATTGAACAATTTTATTCTTGATTTCGGGATGTTTACTTGGGACATTGGTCAGAATGAGGATAATGTTTGGTTTTTCTTGATTTCTCCTAATGGCGACCCAGAACTTTTGCTAATGAGTCAACGAATAATGGCTGATGCTCCTTCGTATTTAGAGTGGCTTTTTCTGTCTAGCAGACCATCAAAGTCTTGGGATCGCCAATTCAGCATCTACAATAACGAAATGGACCTTATTCAAATAGATGGAACCTATTGGTCATATTTAGCATTTGAAGAAGACAACGGTCAAATCGAATTGGTATTTGAGGCACAAAACATTGCTCATTTAGATGAAGAAACAGCTGAGTTCGCGGTAAATCAATTTCTTGTAAATGAGCTTGGCGAACAGGAACGGATTCTTAAAGTTTCGAGTGTAACAGTTGTACCGATTATAGATGAAGAAGATCAGGAAGATAAATATCCTATAGACCTTTTGCGCTCCCATTTCGGAATTGAGTAAAACAAAAAAATCCCGATGACTATCAACGGGATTTTCTATGAACTTTTTATTACTTACAAATTGTTTCTTCCGTTGCCTTGAGAATAACCCGAACCTCATCTAAGGTTGGTGCTTCAGCATACGTGCGCAGAACCGGCTCTGTTCCAGAAGGTCTAATCATTACCCAACGTTTATCATCAAAGAAATACTTAAATCCATCAATGGTTTTCAAGTCTGCTACATTGTACGTTCCAAATGATTTGTAATTATCGGCTTTACAATTCGCAATAATTCGCTGTTTTAATTCTTCCGTGATGTGTAAATCACTTCGTTCAAATTTAAATTCTCCAACGATTTCATACACCTCAGCAATTAATTCATCGAGTGTTTTGCCTGATTTCGCCATGAATTCCCAAATGATTAATCCCATCCAGATACCATCTCTTTCCGGAATATGACCTTTAACAGCAATTCCACCTGATTCTTCACCGCCAAGTAAAACATCATCTTCCACCATAATTGAAGCAATTTCCTTGAATCCAATTTTGGTAGTTTGTAATTCTAATCCATAATGCTTACACATCTTCTCAACGCGCGGAGTAACCGAGAAAGCAATAACAACTTTACCAGTCATTTGCTTGTATTTTACCATATAATGGATCAATAAAAGGATGATGTGATGCGAATCAACGAATTCTCCTTTGCCATTATATAATCCAATTCTATCTGCATCTCCATCTGTGGCTAAAGCACAATGAATATTGCCTTTTTCCTTAATATATGCTTCTAACTCTTTTAGATTCTTTGCAATTGGTTCAGGCGCTTGTCCGTGAAATGAAGGATTATAATCACAATGTAAAAATTGTGTGTTTGGTAATATTCTTCTCAAAACATTTTGACCAGCACCATACATCGCATCATACACCAAGTTCAATCCAGAATTTGCGATGGCATCTAAATCGAAATTTGCTTTCACATGATCCACATAACGTGTCTCAATATCTACGATTTCTAATTGTCCTGCAGATATTGCACCATCTAAGGAAACATCATTGTAATTTACTGGACACGTATCTGGAATAATATCTTCCACCTCTTGCACATGCCATGGTGCGAGAGGTCCACCAAAAAACGCTTTTAATTTAAACCCATTATAACTCGGAGGGTTATGACTTGCAGTCAATATAATTCCAATCTGACAGTCAAATTGCTTTGCGGCTAATGAAATCATCGGTGTTGAAACAAACCCCCTCGACATGCGAACATGAATACCTTGACTTAACAAAACTTTTGTTGCAGTTTCCATGAATAGTTCTCCTGCAAAACGACAATCATGTCCAATAACTACAGTTGGATGTTCATAATTTGCCTTTAACCAAAGTCCAGTTGCATACGTAACTCTTGCTACATTCTCCACTGTAAAATCATCGGCGATAGTCGCTCTCCAGCCGTCTGTTCCGAATTTAATTTTTGTTACCAATATGTCTAAAATTTATTTGGACAAATATACAAATTTGTCGACGTGTCAAGCGATGAGCATATTATACTTATATGATTTTATTTGCAAAACAAACTTGATCGATGGAACAGGTAAATTCATAAGCACATTATATTGAAAATAGTAAGCACAAAAAAAGGGAGAATTTCACATCTCCCTTCAACTAAATATTACTTCAAACTCTATTTTTCGAATTCTAGGATTGTTTTTTCAATAATTGCAACGCATTCCATTAATTGTTCTTCCGTCATTACCAACGGTGGGGCAAAACGAATGATGTTACCATGTGTAGGTTTTGCTAATAATCCATTTTCTTTTAACTGAACGCATAAGTTCCATGCAGTTTGACTGTCAGGTGAATCATTCACAATGATTGCGTTTAACAAACCTTTCCCTCTTACCTTTACAACCAAATCAGTTGATTCTATAATTCGCTGCATTTCATTTCGGAAAATGACACCCAATTTACGAGCGTTTAATGAGAGTTGTTCATTTTTCACAACTTCAAGTGCAGCAACACCTACTTTTGCAGCAATTGGATTTCCACCAAAGGTAGAACCATGTTGTCCAGGCTTGATAACCATCATCACCTCGTCATTGGCTAATACGGCAGAAACTGGATAAACACCACCTGAGAGTGCTTTACCTAAGATTAAAATATCTGGTTGACTGTATGTTGTTTGTTTTTCGCAATGATTTTCGCAGGTACAATTTCCGCAAACGGCTAATAAACTTCCTGTACGTGCTATACCAGTTTGAACTTCATCTGCTATAAACAAGGCATTGTACTTTGTACATAACTCGCGTGATTTTGCTAAAAAGTCAGCACCAGGGGTATAAACTCCTGCTTCCCCTTGGATTGGTTCCACTAAGAATCCAGCGACATTCGGTTGTTGTAATGCTGTTTCCAATGCTTCTGTATCATCATACGGTATGCGAATAAATCCGGGAGTATATGGTCCAAAATTTTTGCTCGCATCTGGATCACTTGAAAAAGAAATAATGGTCGTCGTTCGTCCATGGAAATTACCTTCACAAACAATAATTTTTGCGTCATTCTCATGGATACCTTTTTTCTCATAGGCCCATTTACGACACAATTTGATGGCTGTTTCAACTGCCTCAGCACCTGTGTTCATCGGCAGCACTTTATCGAAGCCAAAATACTCAGTGATATATTTCTCGTAAACACCTAATGTATCGTTGTAAAATGCTCTCGAAGTAAGTGTAAGTGTTTGAGCTTGATCGATCATTGCTCCAATAATTGCGGGGTGACAATGGCCTTGATTTACTGCCGAATAGGCACTTAAAAAATCATAATAGCGTTTTCCTTCCACGTCCCAAACATAAACGCCATCTCCTTTTGACAATACAACGGGAAGCGGGTGATAGTTATGTGCGCCGTGTTTATCTTCCAATTGCATTAACTGCGCTGAACTCAATTTTTCCATTGTTGTCATAAAATTAAAATTTGATTCTTGAGTATCGCTCGTCGCGGAGAGCGTTTATCCTTTCCTCATTTGAAACAGGTGGAGAGAAATCATCCGACACAAAGATAAGTGAAGAATTTGAAAATTAAAACGTCCTAAATTTAGTTTCTACTATTCTTTGAATAATACAATTAACAAATAGGAATTTCTGTCAATTAGAAAATCGTTAGACCAAATAAGTTTTGGCTGACCGAATCTATTATGCGGTAAAATATCGAGATCAAAATAACGATTTGGATCATTATCATTACCAACAGGTAAATACTTTCCTATTTCAACTGACGCGTTTTTTTTGACTATAATAATTTCTTTGTTGACCGATTTCCCTTTGTGACCAACCAAGACTTTTACTTTTCTATTTGTCGTGTTCTTTATGTGAAATAAAAGTGAATCTTCTCGATATGGCTTTGGTTGAACGACAGAGGTAGGCTCTGACGGTTTAAAAATAGGATGTGTTATTTGTCGATCCCAAGAATGATCTTCTTCATGACTGAAAGTACCATCTTCTTTAAAAAAAGTAGTTACATCATAATGCTGGATTCCACCATCAGGTTGAAAAGTACTGCGTGCAGACTTAATCGCACCATTCGAATGATAAATAACATCTAAAGATCCAGCGCCATGAAGTATACCATATCCAGTTTCTACAACTTTATTTCCATTAACATCGAATGCTTGAAAATGATAATATCTTTCATGTCGCGTTGATGGAAAAGTTATGGTTGAAACGGTTCCTTTTTGGTGATAGCAAATGGTTGAATCGCCCGAAAAAATCTCAATAGTTTGGCAATTGAGTTGGGCCTGCATTGGAACAACTAACGACAACAACAGAAACAAAAAGTAGATTTTTTTCATGAACTAAATTTATCTATCTAAGCAATAGTTATGCCTATTTATTCGAGCAAAATTCCCGTTCAGATTCCAAAAAACAGAATAATTTTCCCATTTTGGGAATTTGCACATACCCTTAAATTACTAAAGTGATGATTATCAACAAATTAGTTTAATGGACTAAAACTTGCATAAGTTTATTTTGATTAATTTAAAGATAATCTTAGATTAATACATTGCCTTTTCGATTATAGATAAAATTGAATCAAATGGAACAAATGTTCTCATCCTTATTGGTCAATCAATCTCATCAGAAAATTGATGACTCGTTTCAACTAAAAAAGTTGAAAGAAGAGTCTTCCATGCCTTCAACGATTGAAGAATTGGAAACATTTTTTGACGACTTGAAAAGTGGCGTACTTATCGTTGATTCCAACTTTAAACTGATTTACAAAAATAACACAATTCAAGATATTTTTTACTCCAATGAAAGCGAATTACAAGTTGGTGCATTAATACTCGATTTCATTAAAAAAATTCTTTCTCCAGCAGCAATCATCTCTTTTCTTGAAGGAATAATCGAGCGAAAAGATGTTCTATTGTCGGAAGGAGTTTCAGCCTCTCGCGTTGGGAAAATAATGCTAAAACCAATACCGAATGAAGGTTTTATCATTAAAATAATTTTGGATGAAAAATACTCGGTTTCTGCATCCAATCTTTTTAGATCTTTCCCAAATATTGGCGTTGCCTACTTCGGGTTTGATATTGAACTCGGTAAAAAAATGAATATTCGCTTTGTAAGTGAAAATTTTAATATCCTCTTTCCAGATCTAGACAAAGCTTCAGTTATAAGCGACGAAAGCTATTTTATTTCACGCATTTATATTCAGGATTTACCTGAATTTCTAATAAAAATGCAAAATGCGCGAAGAGATCAAAAATCGTGGAGTGCCGAATTTAGAATTTTTGATAAAGAAGGTAATTTCAAGTGGTATCGATTGATTGCAGGAACATTTAGTGAATATGTTGGCAAAAACTTCTGGTTAGGTTATATTGAAGATATTAACATCGACAAAACGGCTATAATTGAGAAAGAAAGGTTAATTCATGAGACACTTGACGATGAGCGAAATCGAATTGCAATGGAACTACATGATGGGCTTGGGCAACATTTGGTTGCGCTCAATTTGTACATTTCGCAATTAAATTCTGAAAACGAACAAGAGGTTCAAATAAAACAAATTTGCAAGCAAATTGTCACAGATAGTATGCTGCAGATGAAAACACTTTGCTATAATTTGGCACCGCCAGAATTAGAAGCTGGTTTAATGCAAGGATTAGATGCTTTCTTTGGAAAATTAAATGAGTTTTCAATGCACATCAATTATGAATTTCGCGCAAAAATAAGTGCAACTCGTGAAATTGATACAGACATGTCCTTTAATCTTTTTAGGATAATTCAAGAGTTTGTGACCAATTCTCAAAAATATTCTAATTGTAAAAATGTTGTTTGTGAAATCTTCGTTAGAAACAATAAAATTTCAATACTCATTGTTGACGATGGAGACGGTTATGAAGAAAGCACTATCACTCATGGTTTTGGAATAAATAACATGTTAAAAAGAGCCAAAATACTTGGTGCAAAAATCCATTTGGAAAGCGCCTTAGGCGAAGGGACTAAAATGCTGTTAGAGATTTAAAACAGTAATAATTAAAATTATTTAGCACTGCTATTTAGAGTCCCTTTAAGCGCTGAATCTAAAAAAACTTTTTCCTCTATTAAATCTCCTACTCTATTCTACGTATAACTACGTATTTAAATTTAACTACTTTCAATTCCTTCTCGAGCGCCAAAGATTTTTCCAAAAATTTGATTCAAACTATATCAAAAATGGGGAAATCAAAAATTTTTATCGTTGAAGACGATCAATTTTATTCAAAATTAATTCACCGAAAAATATCAATGGATCCGGATTTTGAAGTGCAAATATTCAATTCTGGTCAAAGTTTAATCGATAATTTACATGAAAATCCTCAGGTGATTTCTTTAGATCATTCGTTACCTGATTATACAGGTCTAGAACTACTTCCGATTATACAAGAACAATGTCCAAACTGTCAAGTGATTGTTTTATCTGCTCAAAATGATGTTCAGATAGCCTTAAAATTAATGAAAGCAGGTGCCTACGATTATCTAATCAAAGATAATGAAGCGATTGACAAACTTTGGTTACTCGTACACAAAGCAAACGAAAGATCAGTTCTAGAGCTTGAATTGAAAGACCTTTCTATGGAAGTATCATCCAAATATAATTTCAAAGATTATATTACCGGAAACAGTGAGCCCATGCAAGTTGTTTTTGATTTACTTAAAAAAACATCTCAAACTAAAATAAACGTAATTATTTCAGGAGAAACTGGAACGGGAAAAGAACTCGTTGCAAAGGCAATTCATTTCAACTCTACTCGAATGAAAAAACCATTTGTTTCGATAAATATGGCAGCCATTCCGAAAGAGTTGATTGAAAGTGAATTATTCGGTTACGAAAAAGGTGCTTTTACTGGTGCTGAGCAATCAAAATCAGGAAAATTCGAAGAAGCACATAATGGAACATTATTTTTAGATGAGATTGGAGAAATGGATTTGAATTCACAATCTAAACTATTAAGGGTTTTACAAGAAAGAGAAGTTACGCGTTTAGGTTCGAACAAAACAGTTTCCATTGATGTTCGCATAGTTGTTGCAACTCATAAAAATTTACACCTAGAAGTAAAAGAAGGAAGATTTAGAGAAGACCTATATTATAGATTAATGGGCTTACAAATAACCCTTCCGCCACTAAGAGATAGAGGAAGTGACATAATTCTACTTGCAACTAAGTTCATTAAGGATTTCTGTTCAGAAAATGAAATTGAACATAAAGCGCTTTCGAAAGAGGCTCAGCATAAAATTGCCTGTTATCAATTCCCAGGAAACGTAAGACAATTAAAATCGATCATTGAGATTGCAGTTGTAATGAGTGATGAGAAAATCATTCATGCTGCCGATATAAACTTCAATGAATCAGATAAATTAGACGATGATTTGTTTTTAAGCGAACAAACCTTAGAAACTTACAATGAAATTATCATTCAGTATTACTTAAAAAAACACGACAACAATGTTATGAAGGTGTCAGAAATACTTGATATTGGGAAATCTACAATTTACAATATGTTGAAAAGAGCGCGGATTTTTGGAGCAAGTTTGCATAATGAATATTCGGAAGAACAGAGAAATAAAATTTTGGTTGAAGCTTAAAAAAAATAAAAAATCAATGGGTTTAATTAATGTATTAGTTATATTTACCTGAAAATTTGACCGACTATAACTTGTTTTATTCAAAACCAATAGTAATTGTATTTGAGAAAACTCCATACCAATACCGTCGAATCAAACTGTTTATAGTTTCATTCAATAATTTTAATTGTGCCGAATTATTGAATATTATTTAAATAATTGATCCACTGTTGTCAAAATGGGAAAATCTAAGATATTTATTGTAGAAGACGATGTTTTTTATTCAAAATTAATTCATCACAAGATATCGATGGATCCAGATTTTGATGTGCAAGTATTTAATTCAGGACAAGAATTAATTGATAATTTGCATGAAAATCCGCAAGTAATTTCATTAGACCACACGTTACCTGATTACGTAGGACTAGATCTTCTGCCAATCATCCTGCAAAAATGCCCCAATTGCCAAGTCATAGTACTATCTGCTCAAAATGACGTTCCAACAGCATTGAAACTAATGAAAGCTGGCGCATATGACTATCTTATCAAAGATAATGAGGCAGTTGAAAAATTATGGTTGCTTGTGCACAAAGCAAATGAAAGATCCGTTCTAGAAGACGAAATTAATGTACTTTCCAACGAAATTTCAACAAAGTACAATTTCAAAGATTATATTGTGGGGAACAGTGAATCTATGCAATCAGTTTTTGAATTGCTAAAGAAAACTTCCCAAACGAAAATAAATGTTATCATTTCTGGTGAAACTGGTACTGGAAAAGAATTGGTCGCAAAAGCAATTCATTACAACTCAACGCGAATGAAAAAACCATTCGTGTCTATTAACGTAGCTGCAATTCCAAAAGAATTAATTGAAAGTGAATTGTTTGGATACGAAAAAGGCGCGTTTACTGGTGCTGACAAATCGAAGCCAGGAAAATTTGAAGAAGCAGACAAAGGCACTTTATTCTTAGATGAGATAGGTGAAATGGATCTAAATTCACAATCCAAACTTTTGCGCGTTTTGCAGGAAAGAGAAGTGACTCGTTTAGGCTCGAATAAAAATGTTCCTGTCGATGTGCGCCTATTAGTAGCAACACATAAAGATCTATATCAAGAAGTGAAAGAAGGTCGATTTAGAGAAGATCTTTTTTATAGATTATTAGGTCTGCAAATAATTCTTCCACCGCTTAGGGAACGGGTTAGTGACATAATTTTACTATCAAATGTCTTTATTAAAGAGTTCTGTAAAGAAAATCAAATAGCACTTAAAACACTTTCAAAAGAAGCCCAGCAGAAGCTGAATTCATACATGTTCCCTGGAAACGTGCGTCAACTAAAATCAGTAGTTGAGATATCGGTAGTGATGAGTGATGGCAGCATCATAGGTCCGGATGATATTATTTTCAATGAATCAGAAAAATTAGAAAATCTCTTTGTTGAAGAAAAAACATTGGATCAATATAACTCAATGATTGTCAAGTACTACTTGAATAAACATAACAACAATGTGTTAAAGGTTGCTGAAACGCTTAATGTAGGAAAGTCAACAATCTACAGAATGTTGAAAGAAAGGAAAGTATAAATTCTATATTATGCACGGCATCGTTAACCAAGCTTTTCAAGGACTTATCACAGATAAATATGGTGCTGAAACGTGGAGTGACATTAAACGGCGTTGCTCACTATCTATCGATTACTTTATAAGCAATGAATCATATGATGATGATATCACTTACGATATTATCGCAATTGCAGCTGAATTTTTAAACATCGATGCGAATGAACTCTTAGAAGAATTCGGGATCTATTGGGTTACTGTTACAGGGATGGAAAAATATGGTGATTTAATGAGAGCCGGTGGGTCAAACTTTACTCATTTTGTGATGAGTTTACCTAATTTTCACAATAGAATAATGCTCATTTTTCCTAAATTAAATCCACCAGAATTTAAAGTTGAGCAGGTTTCTGAAAAACAACTAATTCTCCATTATTACTCAAGTAGAGAGGGATTATCATCTTTTGTTGTTGGAATTATTAAAGGTCTTGGAATCATCTATGATACACCAATTACGACACAGAGAATTTTATCTGAAAAAATAGATTTTCAGCATGATATAATTGAAATAAATATCAATAATTGATTCTTTTATGGAAAAAGGCTATTTCAATTTAAATAAGGAGTCACTCAATAAACTGTTTCCTTTCTTCATTGAATTGAATGAAGACTTGAAGATTGTTGCGTGTGGAAATTCAATTAAAAAAATACTTGGAGATGTTACTGGAGAGCTTTTCGGTGATATATTCGAAATAGTTCGACCGAAATTTGACTTTGAAAACAGCTACGAATCATTCATTAAAAACACGAACAAACTAATTATTTTTCAAACTAAAAAAACGACTTTCTTACATAAATTCAAAGGCGATTTCTTTATAGAAGATGCAGAAAATAAGCTTTTTATTCTTTCATCCCCCTGGCTCATAAATGCGAGCGAATTGAAGCCTTACAATTTAGAACTAAATGATTTTGCCATCCATGATGCTTTACCTGATCAAATTCAGTTGTTGAGTTCAATGGAAATCATAAACAATGATTTTAAAATCATTAATGAACAACTCACTGAAAATCAAAACAAACTGATTGAAAAATCTGAATACATAGAGGAAATAGCGCTCCTACCCGATC
>JAIOZF010000066.1 GCA_021740745.1 Crocinitomicaceae bacterium
TTCTTTCATTTCAAAAAAATGAAATTCGTTCTTATTTGTTCTGCTTGTTATTTCTTCCGTTTGAATTGGATAAATCTCACTGACAAGCTTATCATAATCTTCCAAAGAATTAGTTTCAGATAAATAACGTTTCGAATATGAGTTTTCTGATTGTATTTTTTGGATAATATTTCTTACAGCAGTATCTTGAAGCAATAAAAGTTTAGCGGCTTCTATGTTGGGGGGACGGAAATTAGGTGCGCCTTCCTTTGGCATAATTAACTTTGGTATAGATGCTTTAGGTAGGTTTGCTATAGGATTAATTTTTGACGTAAAATTGATATTAGGTTTGTACATATATCTTTTAGTAAAATCTGGCTGACGCGTCTCTAAATTAGGCTGTGAAATCGTATTATTATAGATAGTGTATAAAGCTGCAGCTCTAGCTATCATCTTAGTTCGCGACTGTGAAAATGAGCAGATTTGAATAAGTATTCCAATTATAAATAAAACATATTTCATACAAAATAGCATTACTGATTTTCGATTATTTACACCTTAAATAATAACTTATAGAGGTAAATTTAACTTTTTCCTTGTTAACTTATAAAAAATAATCAAAATAGTTTTTACGATTTTTTGGAGGCAAGTCAATTAAAATATCAAGAACATTTTTTTCAGTTTCCCATCCACGGGCATGAGAGCCAAAAACATCCAATACACATATTCTTAGACCGTTATGTGACATTTTTAATAATCGTTTACTTTGGTGAAGTAATCCAAGAAATTAATTTGGATAATGCCAGATATTTTCGATTTGTACCAAACAGCTAGTTTCACAACCGTCTATTATCACTTCACGCAAAGTAGTTTCGATTGGATAATTGCCCATTAATTTTTGTTTTATTCAGCGAAACTCTGCGAGATCAGCGGGAGAATTAGTTATGGGGGTTTTGGTTTCCCGCAGATTCCGCAGAAAACCGCAGATTAGAGTTTATCATATATATCCTAAATTTTTTGTTACTTGAACTGCTATTTTTTTACGTTAATTGGATAATGCCAGATATTTTCGAATTGTACTAAACAGCTAGTTTCACTATCGTCTATTATCACTTTACGCAAAGTAGTTTCGAATGGATAACTGCCCACCAATTTTTGTTTTATTCAGCGAAACTCTGCGAGATCAGCGGGAGAATTAGTTATGGGGGTTTTGGTTTCCCGCAGATTCCGCAAAAAACCGCAGATTAGAGTTTATCATATATATCCTATATTTTTTGTTACATACTTTGAAATATCAAATACAATGATTTTCGCTGTACATACTTAGAATAACATTTTCTCAGTTAAACTTTCGGCATCTCCTTTCACGCCGCAACACTCCCCTCCTTTTCCCTCCCAATAAGCTCCCAACACGTTTTTAAGGATTCAATATGTAAATCCAAAACGGCATTGTAATTCGCTTTGCGGTATCCGCCGAACAAGGTTAAGGTGACAGGTAAAGGTCTTCCAATTTCATCCGATATGACATTCACCCATTCAGCAAACAATTCTGCGCATTTCAACCAATTTTTCGTACTGCATGATCCTCCCAAATCATCGTCAATGTGACTATCAGCTCCATGTGCAAAAACAACATAGTGCACTTCTCCCCGTTTGATTTTTTCGCCTATCAACTCCAAATGCTGTTCGAAATTTGATAGATAAGCTTCTTCATATCCGCGCGGATTCACATTGCAGAGTTTCGGTATTGCTTTATCGACAAGTGGATTAAAGGTTCGCGTGTCTTCAATACTGTTTCCAAAATGTCCATCTAAGTCAAACCAGGCGCCAACAGCTCCAAATTCTTCATACAGTTTCACAGAGGCAATGACTTGACCGGAAAACGTGCAAAATCCACTTCCTGAATGTGGCATGGCATGGTGCATTCCTGAAACTGGTGCAAAACACAGATCAGTTGGATTCAAATACGCATGGCGCATGGCATTGTACATTGAAGCATTCGTATAGGTTAAACTTTTAACCAAATTCTCCGACCAAGGCAGGCTGTTCGAACGATAATTCCCCGACTTGTTGAATACATTATCGACATATTCTTCTGTGTGCGCAGATAAAAAGTCCTCGCGCTTGAAAGGAGAAAAATCATCCACAATATCAAATGCTAAACTAAATTCACTCTTCTTAATGCGCTTCATTAACAAAAATGGTTTCAGGGGTGATTGTGAAAAAGAATGATCTTTAATAGCATCAAAACAGACTTGTTTTTCTGTGTAAAATGTCTTGATTTTCGCATTGTGTTTGTTTTCCATGTGTCATCGATTTAATTGGTTACGAGACAAATTTCCGACAACTTGTAGCGAAATGAAATTCTGTGCAATCTTGCAGAGACCATTTGAAAGCTAAAAACCAATTCAGCCGATTTGATTTTCAACAACTGAATTGATTTTTGAAAATAATTCCTACTTTTAGCTAATTCACTCTAAATTAAGACGAGAGATTAATTAGCGTTTAGTAATCAGAACACTTTTCACAAGAAACAAACAGCATGAACGAAATCATTTGCCCGAATTGTAAAAAAGCTTTTAAAGTTGACGAAGCAGGTTTTGCCGATATTTTGAAACAAGTGCGTGATCATCAATTTGAAGAAGAATTGCTGAATCGTCTAGCTTTAGCCGAAAAAGAGAAACAAAGTGCAGTGCAACTTGCAGAAGCGAATATTAAGAATGCCTTGCAAGATCAATTAGCGGCAAAAGATCGAGAACTAGCAACCTTGAAAGCACAAAACGATTTGGCTTTGGCAGATCAAGTGAATAAAAAGGACACTGAAATTGCTCAATTAAAAGGGAAATTTGAGAAAGTTGAAATTGAGAAAAAACTTGCCGTGACAGAAGCTCTTCAAAAAATTGAAAAAGAAAGAGATTCGCTTGCCAATGATTTGAAGACCAAAGAACTCGAAAAACAAAACTTGGAAAGCTCCTTGAAACAACAATTCTCAACGGAATTACAAAGCAAGGATGCTATCATCCAGTACAAGGATGAAGAAATTGCCCGTGTGCGAGACATGAAAGCAAAACTTTCAACCAAAATGTTGGGCGAATCCCTGGAGCAGCATTGTGAAACAGAATTCAATAAATTGCGTGCAACGGCATTCCCTAAAGCATATTTTGAAAAAGACAACGATGCAAAATCGGGAAGTAAAGGTGATTTCATTTACCGTGAATTAGACGATGCCGGAAACGAGATCATTTCGATTATGTTTGAAATGAAAAACGAAGCCGATACAACTGCTACGAAAAAAAAGAATGAAGATTTCTTGAAAGAACTCGACAAGGATCGCAGCGAAAAAAAATGTGAATACGCCGTATTAGTATCCTTACTCGATGCGGATAGCGATTATTACAATACAGGAATTGTTGACGTTTCCTACAAATATCCAAAAATGTATGTGGTGCGTCCTCAGTTTTTTATCGCAATCATTACCCTACTCCGCAATGCTGCCATGAGTTCGTTGCAATACAAAGCAGAATTGGCCTTGGTAAAAAGTCAAAACATTGACATCACGAATTTCGAGGACAAAATGAATAAGTTCAAAGAAGGATTTGCGCGCAACTATGACTTAGCAAGTAGAAAATTCAAAGATGCCATCGACGGAATCGATAAAACAATTCGTGAACTTCAAAAAACAAAAGAAGCTTTGATGTCCTCTGAAAACAACTTGCGACTAGCCAACGAAAAAACGGAAGATTTAACAATCAAAAAGTTGACGCATAACAATCCAACGATGAAGGCGAAGTTTGATGACCTGCCGAAAGGAGATTCGTGATTTGAATATTCGAATATTCGAATATTCGAATTCTCAAATTCTCAAATTAAAAAACATCCAATTGTTTCATGCAAAAAATTTGATACATCCGATATCGTTGGTACTTCTTTTCTTAAGGCTATACCCTTAAATAAATTTGTTTTATTAAGGTAATACCCTTATTTTTTGGAATATATTTTCAGGTCAAAATTGACTGGACTGGAGCTCCCCAAACCTAGCCCCAATCGACTTCAAAAAATACCACTTTATATTCACATCCTCCAAAAAGGGATTCGAAAAGAAGTCTTTAATCCACTTTAGTTTTTTGTTATATTGCAAGCTTCAAAAGAGAATATTTCCATTCGTTATGAAAAATAAAGTCACGGTATTAATTACTTGTTTTTTATGTCTTACTACAGTTATTTCTGCACAGTCGCTTAATAATCACGCCTTCTGTTTTTATTACAATTGGTTCGGATCGAATGAGGTAGATGGAGATAATTACCATTGGGCTCATCCCGTGATGCCAGAAAATGACAAGGATACATGCACATTATATTTTCCAGGTGACGGTAATATTGGAGCAGATTTTTACCCCGCTTCAGGGGAATACTCTAGTTCCGATTCGGTCACAATTGAACGTCATATGAAAGAAATGGCCAGTGCTGGTATAGGTATCATTGCAGTGACCTGGCTCGGGGAAAATGATTATTCCTATAAAAGTGTCCCGATTATTTTGGATATGGCCAATCGATATCAACTAAAGGTTTGTTTTCAAATTGAACCAATAGTTCGAAAAAGTCCAACTACCACTAAACAAGCAATCGAGTTCATAATCAAAAACTTTGGATCTCATCCAGCTTTTTATCGCGAAGAAGCCACAAAACGCCCACTCTTTTTTATTTATGACTCGTATGTGATTCCAGCCAATGAATGGTTTGATGTTTTTGGTAAAAATGACAAAACCAGTTCATTCAGAAATTCTGAGTTTGACTCTGATATAATTGGACTTTGGTGTTGGAAAGAGGATTCTTCTTTCTTTTTAAATTCTGGATTTGACGGTTTTTATACATATTTCGCAAGTCGCGGATTTACCTATGGCGCAAATCCAGCTAATTGGACAAAAATGCAACATTTTGCAGATAGACATCAATTAAAATTTATTCCATCAGTTGGTCCGGGATACCGTGACAATCGCATCAGACCATGGAATATAAAAAACACCAAAAGTCGCGATGACGGCAACTATTACGATGATTTTTTTCAAAGCGCAATTGATGCAAAAGTTAAATGGATTGGTATAACCTCTTACAACGAATGGCATGAAGGAACACAAATTGAACCTGCCAAGCCCATGTCTTATGGCGCATATAACTATCAAGATTATGGCAATCTCCCGATTGATTATTATTTAAAAAGGACCTCCTATTGGCTTGAAAAATTCAATTAATTGAGAGGAATGATCGAAGATTAAGAGTTGAAATCCTCATATTCGGAATTAGTTGAAACGCTTTCTAACTCTTCAAAAGGAACTTGCAAAAAGCTGTCGTCTTCGAATAGACGAATCCAAGCAATTCTTTGCCCGAAGACTTCCTTTTCTCCAACGATTTCTATTGCTTTTCCTTTATACAGCATCTTCTAAATTTATTAAAGTTGCGGCAATAGCATCTTGCAATTTCTTTTCAACATGAGCTTCATCAGCAAATTTTTTCCATTGTTTTATATGGTTATTTATTTCAGTTATGATATGCTCTGCTTTTTTAATACTCATTGATTTTGCTACTTGCAATAAATCTTCTTTTTGAATATTGTTTCGCTTGCCATTAATACTTAATGCATGTTGGCTAACCCATTTATGATCTGGTTTGTACGCATGACAAATATCATAAGCAGGAGCTAATTCCCAATTCCCTTCTTTTTTTAATCTAAAAGAAAAGTTTTTTGTATGATCATCACAATTTCTAGCGAGTACGTTAAATACCATCCGTCTAAACATTTGTTCAGCTTCGGGATAACTTAATTTTAACTCTCGCATTGTTTGAAATAGCTGCTCGTAACTAAAACTCGTTACCTCATTGTAATCAAAATGCCTTATGGCACAAAATGTTTGTACATGGTGTTTTATATCCCCATCTTCTCTGTCAAATCGTTTGGTCATAAAATGCGCTCTACCATTTTCTTCTAGTAGTCTTGATAGCATCATTTCAATACCACATGCTTTGGCCATTAAATAATAAGCCATCTCCACACGACCATAACCTTTAGTCGCTCCTAATTGCACATCACTTACTCCGTCAAGTTTAATTAACCAGTGCTCAAATCCTTTCGGAGCGTTTGTTTGCCCTGACTTCACTTCCCCTGTTTTCTCGTTGTATGCAATTACGGCTTTGGGCCTTGCTCCGCCGGCAGAGGTCCCAATTTTTAGAATCTCCATGATAGCATCTTTTTCGTCTTTTTTTAAATTCGCACTGAACGCGTCTTTATTCAAAAGCATTTTTTGTGCAATTTCAACTAAACTTTCTATTTCAATAGAAAATGTTCTTTTGCTTTCTTTAAAATGTACAGGATCAAATTCTAAAGCACCCATGCCACGAGTGCCAATAAAACATAGCATTTCTACAGGGTTCATACTATCCTGTGGCCTTCCTCTTTGTGATAGCCATATATTAATGAGTTGATTACCGTATTTATCTGGAAGAACATCTGCCAATAGTCCAGGCATACCTTTAAATGTATCGTATTCAGCATTTTTTGCTTTCCTTAATTCTTTAAACGTATAGGTAGAATTGGCAGATTGAATTGGCATTTTTAATGGAGCTAAATCCCATTGTAATTTCTTAAATTTAGGCGAAAATTCAAAACTTGCTAATTGATTTTCTTCATCCCAAGCTACGGCACCAATTTCCTCACCCCATATTTTTACAAATGTTGATTTTACCGCTACCATTCGCTTTCATTTTCATCATTATCTTTATTGTTGCGCGCTCGCTGCCTCTTTTCCTTTTCTTTTTTTGCTATAGCTATTGGACTAATAGTTGCGAGGATTTTAAAAGAATCCATAACATGTAAAAGATCCAACACCCTTAATACTTGAATTAGTGAGGCCACTGTCACAGTTTCGCCTCTTTCTAATAAACTCAACGTTGATCGGCTCATTCCTGCTTTGGTTGCTACTTCTTCTTGCGTTTTATTTTGCTGCAACCGATAATGCTTAATAAAATGCCCAATTTGTTCAGATAGTGCGTTATCACTCATCGAATCCCAGATTGTGTATGATTTATCATTCATAATTTGTGTTTTTAAATACTAATGCATGATTACTCATACAAATATACATATATTTTATAACTATTTAAAATTGTATGATAAATCATTCAATAAGCATTATTTATCACTACAATGAATGATATGTCATGCGTTATGTCGTTGAGCAGTTAGGTCATTTTTCAATTCTAAATTTCGTGATGTATTCAGGTCCAATTAGAGAATTTCAGGTAAAGGTTTCAAGCGATTATAAATGCAGGGATGCCAACAGAATGATTTAACTGCATAAGCATAATTTAAAAAAAGACTATTTTTATACAATGAACCTTCCACAAGATCTCAAAGTTTCTGTTAGTAAATTAAGCTCTTGCTTTCGAGTAACCCAATCAACCTATAAATTCTATTGGCTGTTGGCAATCATCGAATCGATTGAAGCTGGAAAAGAGGAAATTCCCAAGAAAGAACTTTTTGCTCGAATGATTGCGAACGCATGGTTTACGGTCAATTACTTTCACGTCTCTTTTGGGAAACAAGATAAATTGCAACAAGCAATTGAGAAATTGAAAGACATCGAAGCATTTGATGTGGATACTTCAAAACAAAAGATTCTTGATAGTTTGATTCATTCTACCAACAAAGAAACAATTAAAGAATTGAATCATTTTGACCACAATGTTCCTTTCAAATTTCTGAGTCCGTGGTTGGGCGCTCACGATGAAAAGTTAATGTATCAGCTTTCTCAGGAAAACTTTAATTACCCTCCCTATTCACTATACAAAGAGAGCATTCTGATGCAGCCGGATTGGTTGGATTATTTTAAAAGAAATGCAGGTATTCTGAAAGACTTTTGCTATTGGAACCTTGCATTGTTTTTACAAACGAAGAATCCTAATATTCCAGATATTCCGAATAAGTTAATGCGCCCTGATAAACGAGGCAGTTTATTAAAGCACAAAAAAGATTTTTGGGACCTTGTAATTAACGAGATTGGATCTGTTGATTGTATTTACACTGGAAAGAAACTCATCACAGGAACCTATGCTGTTGAGCATTTCGTTCCTTTCCAATATGTGGCGCATGACCTCATGTGGAATTTAGTTCCCGCAGACCCCACTTTTAACAGCATGAAAAATGATAAACTTCCGAATTTAGATAGCTATTTTGATAACTTTTTTGAAGTTCAAAAAGAAGGAGTTAAGATTGTAAAACAGTTGAACCCTAAAAATAAATTCTTAGAAGATTATTTGTCTATTTTTCCAACCTTGGATTTTTCAAAAGACAAATACAGAGAAACAATTGAACCGATGTTGACGATAGCGAGTAATAATGGGTTTCGGTATATGGAAGGTTAGATTTTTTATTAAATTGTTGATATCTCTAAATAGAACGTAAAAAAATTACGATGTCTTGGTCTTAACTTTCAAACCATAAACTACAAATCAATGGGAGAAATCATAACTACAAAAGAACTTATACATGAATTAAAACTTATTCAACCTCAAGGTTTTGAAGTTTCATTAAAACTGGGAATTCTTCAAATAACAAAAGTGGTATATTTCCGAAAAAATAAAATTTTCGTCTATACGAATGAATTTGTTTTTGACTTCGACGATTGCGATGGATTAACATTGGATGAGTTTTCAAATCAATTCGAAAGTAATAAATGGGAAATTGAAATGGCTATAAATTAATTTGAAATTGAATTCTTTTGTTTTTGATTATTTTGTTTAATTCGTCAATTGTTTGCAAAGAAAAACTTGATCCTTTTTCATTAATACTCACAAAACAAAATCTAAATTTTTCTTTTAAAATTTCTGCAAAATCAAATTCATTTTTTGTTGCACCAAAAAAGAATCCTTTGGGATTTTCAGGTAAATATTTTTTAGTTGTTTTTAGTTCAACGAAAATAATGTCTTCCAAATGAGTTTTAATAATTCCTTGATTGATTGTTTGTCCGACCAAATCAGGAATGTAAATTAAATCAAATGATTGAAGAAAGCGATGTTCAATTTTAAATAGGTCAAGTAATTCCTTTTTAATAGCTAAGTCGATTTTAAAAAATCCTGTGTGATTTTCAAGTAAGAAAATTACACCTTCTTTTTCGGTAATGTTGTTTGACACTGTCAAGATAAAAGAATGCTTTCTTGACATTAGTTGTTTTTCTTTGTTTGGTAATTTTGAAAAGAATGTTTTATGTTTATTGCATTAAAATCGAGTAACTCAGATAAATTAATTTCAAACACTTTTGCAAAAACAGCAATATTAGATATTGAAATATTTCTTTCTCCTCTTTCAATCATACCAATATAAGTACGGTGAAATCCTGTTTCAAAAGATAATTTTTCTTGACTAATATTTTTTTCTGTTCTAAGTTGTTTAATTCTTAGTCCAAATTCATGAATAACTGTTTGATTTAACATACGCAAACGTAAACACATTGTATGTTAAGATCAACATACAATGTGTATCAATTTCATTGATATACCCACACGGAAATGATTCAAATAACATTTACAAAAGTCTAACGAATATTGAGATTACCAAACAGGGTTTTTGGTTGAATAAAAAGTTGAATAAAAAGTTGATTCAAAAAATAATCACTTGAAATTTTTAATCTATTTTTTTTTTAATTTCCCTCACCAAATTAGAAATATATTTTTTCCATTTCTATCATTCGTTCAGTTTATTAAGATTCATGTTTCCAAGTAAAGATTTCATTTGAGAAATGGCAATTGTATTTAATTGCATCAATCTTTCGCCTTGTGTTAAACCTTGTTGAATCAATAGGGCATTTATACTTTCCAAGTTAGAGAGCACAACTAATTGTTCTAAAGTAGCTTCATCTCTTATATTACCTTCAGCTTTAGGGTTTTCAATGCGCCATTGTTTGGCTGTTTTACCAAACAAGGCAGCATTTAACAAATCTGCTTCGTCAGCATAAATAAAATTGGTTTTTTCTTTAGTAAGTAACAAGGGTATAAGATTTTCCTTAATATGCATCGGTGTGTATTTTGTAATTCACCTTTGCCAACGTACGTTGTAAATTCCAAGATAATTTCAAACGATCATTTTCATCTTCTTTTAAACGTTGAAATTCTTTAACTAAAAGCAACTGAAATTTCGGGCTAATCCACATTCCAAAATGAAAAGCAATATCTTTGTGACCATATGTCCCTCCATATCTTCCTGCAGTTGCGGTCAAACCAATTGCTCCTGTACTTTCTATCCATTGTTTTACAGATAATACAAAATTATTACTCCCAGCTTCATTTTTAATTGTACCGAATTCGGTATAATTAAAATCAGGATTATATAATGCTTCCCATTCTCCTAAATATTCAATCGTACTTTTAAGACTAAGCCATTTAATAATAACTACCTCTTGCATTTGGCTCCGTGCCATGTCGGTTAGAGAAATATATTCTTGCTTACTTTCATTCGAAATAATAGTAATTTGAGATCCTTCGATACTTATGATTTTATTTTTTGCCATAATTAAACCAAAATTATTGTTTTTCCGCTTGACTTTTAATTATGGCAGATTCGCCACAATTAAAATTAGGATTGTAAACAGATTCCCAAACACTTAAAAATTCTGCCGTATTTCTATTCCGTAACCAATCTGAAATAAAGAAATCACCATCTTTTGCCTTTAGTATGTCTGTAAAAGAAATATATTCTAACTCACCTTTTTTAAAAATGGAAACTTCCGTTCCTCTTACATTAATGGTTTTGTTTTTTGTCATAGTAGTACCTTCATGTACTCCCTCAACCTCTCATCACACACATACACATATGTTCCGCGAATTCCGCGCAACATCATCGTTTTATAAATATTTAAAATGTACGCTTTCAAGGTTGCAGGATCTTCAATTCCTTGTTTTCCTTTCTTATCAAAATACTGAGAAGCATCAATTTCAATTTGTTTTGTTTCGGGGTTGTAAGTTATTTCTTTTCCGAAAATGATTCCTGTGTAATTCAAATCGTATCCTTGTGTGGTGTGAATGCACCCTACTTCATTGAACGCATTTGGAGAATTGATCCAATCTTCGTTGGTCGTATTCCATTTCAAGTTCAAGCCTTCAATGGTAATATCGGGAACGTCCGCTTTCGCAGATTTCCATTCCCAAGAATAGCCAGAAAGCAAACGGCACAAACCAAATTCATCCTCCTTCTTCTTTAAATCAGCATAGAGTTCCGTTAAAGAATCATACAATACAAACTCGTAGTGTTCACTTTCGAATTTCTTGTCACCTTTTTCCAAACGGCAATGCAAAAGGTTATCAATATAATTGATGTAATCCATTCCTCCTTTCACTCGGTGTTGCGAAACCAATTTCAGTAAAGATGCACTCCACTTTTGTTTGGCAAACTTGGATTGGTCAATATCAGATGGTTTAATCGATTGCCCTTCATCGTAAAAGAAGATTTGATTCTTCGATTGTTTTAAAATCCAATCCAGTTCTGTTCCTTCGTGGATGTCAAATCCCAATAATTTGTTGGCATCGTCAAAACTTTTAAAGTTGGTAATGTTTTTTCGTTTCCGTAAACGGTGCGCTTCATCTACAATCAACACATCATATTCATTCTTCGAAACTTCAGAAGGTCCAATCACCATACTTGCCTTCAATCCTTTCACATTGGCAAATACTTTTTTCAATGTTTTACGCAAGGAAGTCATCGGAACAACCAAGGCAACTTTTGGGTTTGGAAATTTGGCTTTTAACTGAGAAATCAATGCTAATTCTGAAGAATACGTTTCATCTTCTCCATCCAGATGATGATCCATGATATCCGTTTTCAATAACTTCATCATATAAATAGCCAAAATCGTTTTACCTGTTCCGGCGCCACCTTCCACAAAAATGGTGTTCTCTTCTTTCTTTGAGAGTAAACCCAAAATTTCCAACACAGAATCATGTTGGTCGTTGGTTAATGCTTTATAAGGCGAATACTTGAATAAATCTGAATTATCAATTCTAGACAATGGATTTTTCGCATACTTTTCAACCAGTAAATGTTCCCATAAATTATCAAACAAGCTTTGGTATTGTTCGCGTTGGTAATAGTTGTGATCGATGAGTCCTGCGTTTCCATTTTGCAGTTTATACCTTCCATCGGAAGACATGTACTGGATCAAATTGGATTCGATATCCAACACTGCCGATTTATTAAATTTATCACAACTGATGATTAGTAAATCACCCAGTTTATTTCTATCCTCATTGGCCAAATGGTTTTTCATTCGGTTAATGGCATTGGTAGATTCACCGATATAGGCTTCTCCAATTGCGTCATCTTTTATAATATAGACAATAGGCCACGAATTGTTCATGTAGGTATTCAGAACATACTCCGCTGATCCAGCTTTGCTGAAAGAGTATTTATTAATCTGTACCGAACGAACAAAATCGTCTATCATAGTTCTGTATACTTTGTCGCTGTTCCTTTTGCTTTTTCCACAGGATATTTCTCCGCGTTGATTTTAATCTTTTCTGCTACAATTTCAAAGGGATCCAATCCGTGTTTTTCTGCCAATAAAAATGCAAATGACAAGATATCCGCTAACTCTTCCTTGATTTTAGCAATGTCCACTTCTTCAGATTCTTTGATGGTTTTCCAAAGAAACAGTTCGTTCAACTCAGCTGCTTCAATTGAAATTGCTGTTGCAAGATTTTTGGAATCGTGAAATTGTTTCCAATCACGATCGTCTCGAAATTTGATGAGTTGGGAGATGATGTCTTCGTATGCTGGCATAGTGGTAATGTTTTCGAGTTCTAAGCTAGGAAATAAGTAATTAAATTCATTGATAAATTATTAACAAATTAAAATTGGTGTCTCGGCGTCTCTTCGTCTCGACAAGCTCGACGACCTTCGATGACCTTCGACGACCTTTGACGACCTTCGATGACCTTCGAAGACCTTTGACGGCCTCGTGAGCTATAAGCGGACATCTAGCTGGAGTCTCCTGAGTTTGTCGAAGGGTCGAGATGGCAGCGCTTACTTGTCAAACTTTTTAGGATCTTTTGAAACCAACATATCTTTTGCATTTAACCCACTCACCACTTTTTTGCCCGTTTTGGATTCAAGTTCTTTCAAAGCAACTTTAGCGACATTTCCACCTTGCTTCGCAACTTTTTGGCTTTCCCTAAAAGTCTCTGGACTTGTTGCCTGTGAAATATCTTTGGTTGAAGCTTCAGCGAGCATGTTTAAAATCAATTCAGTATTCGTCATATTGTCTCGCAAGTTTTCTTTCTTTAATCCTTTGAGAATTTTATATTCTTTGGTGGTATTTCCAGACCATGCTTTAGTTATTATATCGGTCAATGTTGCAAATTGAACACCTTCTTGCACTCCCCTTTTTTTCCATTCATCCGTCAGTTCTTTACGAATTTCAATGCTTTTTAAACGTTGGTTGATCCAATTTTCGGAATATCCTAAACGCACATAATCTTCCAATGCACGATCAATGGTTAATTCAGGATCCTGCATTTCATCCAATCGTTCCGCTGCTACTTGTGCCAACCACATTTTAAATGGCTCTGCTTTGGGAGAAGGGATTGATTGGATCAATCGAAATAATTGCTCTGTATCAGCGACATCGGTTAATCGCATTTTCCCATCTGGAGCTTGCATTTTCAAACCGTGACAATTCGTCACGGTTTCATTTCCTTCAGCTTTTAACCTTTGTTTTAACTTTCTCCAATAACTATTTGCATCAATACTATCCGTCAAAATAGCAATTACATCAACTATTGAAATGTACCATTTCTCATGTTCAATATCCCAAAGTGTTCGAACTGATTGTTCATCAAATATTTTTATTGCTTCCTGTTTGTCCATTCTATTTTTCTTATGACTTCTAAGTTAACCAAAACTTTTTTGACTCTGAAAGTTTGAAGAATGAAGTTCTAAACAAAATGTCAAAACAGGTGTCTCTTCGTTTCTGGCAGATTCGATATAAAAAACTTCTTTTTAGTTCGTCATCCATTTACATTACTGCACCTATATGTGCCCATGACAATTCTTTATTTAGTAGGTAGAATATTTGTTCCCTTTGAAAAGTCTCTGCAATGCGAAGACAATGACGAATTCATTTCTTTCCCCAACCTTTGCCGAAATGAGGCATCAAAAATTTACTAACTATCATGATTATTAATTCGTCAAATCTCCACCAATCCACTTAAAAAACGCTCTACTGGAGCCAAATTATTGACCTCAATAGTCAGCTCATACACATCCTTTTTAGCATTGAATTTAAAGTGAGGAGTTGTCATAGGAAAATCGTTTTTGAGCAGCAAATACTGTTTTAGTGGAAGTTCTAAATGAACGGGATATTTTTCGCCAGAAAAAGCAAAGCCAAAAACATCTAAAATTTGTTGTTCGTATTCACTCGCAAAATGGCATTTTTGATTGTTAAATTCAACAGAGGTAATCCGTTCGATATTGAACAGTTTATTCTTAAACGATACAGGTTCAAAAGCCATCACCGTGGAATAGTTATCCGTAAATCCAAAAGGTTCAACTACCCTATCAGAAATTGTTTCAGAATTGATGGATTGGTATTTTTTTAAAATCACCTGTTCCTTGCTTGCAATTGCATTAGAAAGTCTTTCCACAATTTTACCATTCTTGGCATTGATTAAATGTCCAGCAACAATTGTCGCATCTGACGAAAGGTAAATTTTACTTAACACTGCATCCTTCAACTTACTTTTTCGACCGTTTGTCAATACCAATTGCTTTAAATAATCTGCCTCTTCTGTCGTAAATCGAATTCCATTACTGCGGTCATTGACGATAAAAAATCGGTTGATTTTATCGCGTTGGACATCAAATCCACATTCTTTTACAAGATCCAAATAGCGGTAAACGGTTCTTTCTGTTGTATCCAGTATAGATGCCAACTGAGCAACCGTTTTTGAAGGTTCTTGCTCTAGAAA
>JAIOZF010000067.1 GCA_021740745.1 Crocinitomicaceae bacterium
ATACGCTGCGGCGGATTGTACCGAGGAAGGCATTACTTACTAGGGCTCAGCCTACCGAGTAATACGCTACAGCGGATTGTACCGAGGAAGGCATTAGTTACTAGGGTTCAGCCTACAGAGTGATACGCTGCGGCGGATTGTACCGAGGAAGGCATTACTTACTAGGGCTCAGCCTACCGAGTAATACGCTACAGCGGATTGTACCGAGGAAGACATTACTTACTAGGGCTCAGCCTACCGAGTGATGCGCTGCGGCGGATTGTACCGAGGAAGGCATTAGTTACTATAGCTCGGCCTACCGAGTGATACGCTGCGGCGGATTGTACCGAGGAAGGCATTAGCTACTAGTGATTAGCTTGAGGAGCAAGCTGTTGATTGTTTTCTGTTGTTTTTTGGTTCCTTTGTCAGACATGTTGCTGTGTGGTAAATCCTTGCATTGAATAACCTTGATGTTAAAACGTTCTTGCTCTTCAATTGTCGGAAGGACTTCTGCATCGGCCTGCTGATCACTGGAACGCAGCGTAGCAATTCGAGGTGAATTTGTTCTTGGTAGTTCTACCCTTCTATTGTCTAATGAAATTATACGCTTTACAAGATCTGGGTGTTTTTGTCCAAACAACATTGACATATCACCACCATTGGAATGGCCGATTAAGGTAACATTTGCGAAATCGATGTTTGAATGCGAAGTTTGAAGCGTTTTCATAACAAATAGAATATTTTCAACACCTCTTTCCCAGTTCGATTTGCGCACTAGTTGAGCAACACCCTTTAAATCAAGCAAACTATCTGTCGGTAATTCATGTTGAATACTGGCTACAAAATAACCTTTTGACGCAAATTCCTTGGCAATAAATGAATAGCTCAAATATGAATCTGGTCGATTCTCATTGTAACCGTGACTAATAATTATCAACGGTAATTTATCAGTTGGCAATTGCTTTGTAGGGGCATATAAACCAACTGGGATTAGTCGATTACGAACTGTATCACGATAAATTGTCTTTTCTAATTTTATAGAACAATCGGTCCATTTAGTTTGACTTGTACTTGTCTGACACGAGATAAAAAAGATGAATCCAAGAAAAAAATAACTGAGAAATCGAATCATTTAATTTCGAAAGTATAAACGCGTTGAATAACCGTTTCCTTACCTTTTAAATCAACAATTTTCTTGTCTCCAAAAGGCATTCGCGATAAAACTTGCTCATAGATTTGCATGTAACGATCCATTTCACCCTTGTTTTCAGAAACTTTTACTAGAGCCCCAACTGATTGACCAGAAATACCTGCGATAATTTTTGCTTCATTCAATGCCTTCGTATATAGTTTTTTGTAAAGCATTTCATTTTGATTAGAAATTGGTTCAAATTCCAACTCAGTAATTTTTCCTTCTACCTCTTCATTTCCTTTAAACATATCATACAAACGACGAATTTCTTCTTCATTTTTCAACTTCAATAAAAAAACTTGTTCGTCCTCTTCTCCTAACTCATAACTAGATGTTGATTTTGCCTCAAATGTAAATTTACCTTTTATCAATAAGGCCTTAATCTCTTCATCAGTCAATGTCTTTTTTTTCGGTTCTCCTTCTTCATCCCCCTCTGATTCAAAGTCAAAGTCATCCAAATAATCGGAAGCGCTAAAATCATCTAAATCTAATTTCTCAATATCTAAACCAAGAATGTAATTGATTGCTGTTACTTTTTGATAAACAGTATCTTGAACAGTTATCTCAACACTGTGCTGTCCGAACGAAAATACAACTGTAAACAGCGTAAATTGTGTAAAAAGGATAATTTTATTCATGTTAAGTAAGTTTAAACTAAAAGTAATAAAAAGGAGATAATTAGATTTAATTAATCGTATATGTTCAGCAGATTTTTAAACTTTATCCATTAACAAGGCATATACCATTGGAATCTTATTGTCTAAATGCTCAATTCTGAATTTTCCCGGTTCGAACTCAATCGTTTTTCGAAAACAATTGTATGGTGAATAATCAAATTCTTGAAACGTTCTTAATTGTAATCCATTTGAAATCAATCCTGTTAAAACATCTGCTATTCCATGATTCCACATGACGTATTCCTGCGAAAGATCCGCTTCTTTTTCCGCATAAGATCCTTCATACGTCTCTGCAATTGGACCTGAGTTGAAATAATTATAACCAATCGTTTCAAAGTTATCGTCAAACATCCACACAACAGGATGAAACTCAACAAAAACGAACTTACCTTCTGGTTTCAAAAATTGACTAATTAAAGCACCCCACTTATTTAAATCCGGAAGCCAACCGATTGTTCCGTAAGAAGTAAAAACAATATCGAACTGTTCATCTAAATATTTTGGCAAATCATAGATGTCACAACAAATAAAAGTTGCCTCTACGCCTGTTTCAGCTGCTAATTCTTTGGCTTTTTCGATGGCAACATCAGACAAATCAATTCCTGTAACCGCTGCACCCAGTCTACCTAATGAAAGAGTATCTTGTCCAAAATGACATTGCAAATGAAGAATCTTTTTACCTTTTACATCACCCAATAAGTCTAACTCAAAAAAATTTAAGGATGACTTCCCTTTCAGGAATCCTGCTACATCATAAAAATCGGACGCAACATGAATAGCCACTTTATTGTTCCAAGAATTTTTATTGATTCTTAGATAATCAATCATATCGATAATAAATTATTTTTTTCATTTTATAAAACTAAAAATTTGATTCCATTTAGCATCCCAATAATCTTCTGAAATTTAAGCCATAATCAACAATTCATTTCTTATTTTTAACTTTTACAAAATATTCAAAATGAAAAACGCATTATTCCTTTGTTTTTTAGCTGTTTCAAGCCTCGCGCACTCTCAACAACTTCAACAACCATCGCCAAGCGAAATAAGCACTTTACCTCTTTGGGCGCAAAAAATGTACACTTCAACTCCCAATGTTTATGAGGTTGATTCGCTATATATTAATTACTATCGTAGCAATACTTTTCAAAAAAATTATCACACTCAATATTATAAGCGTTGGAGAAGATCTGTAACGGATTGTATTAATCCAGATGGAAGCGTCAAAGTCTATTCTACAGAAGAATTAGCTTTGATGAAACAAAATTACCTAGCGAAACAATCTGGCGAAAAATCATCTAACTGGTCCTTAGTAGGACCAATACACAATACAGAAGGTAATGGTTCGCTCGGGTCTGGCCAAACAAATGTATATGCTATAGACCAATGTGCTGGTCAACCTTCGTTTCTCTACCTTGGAACTGAACCAGGTGAAGTTTACAAAAGTATTGATGGTGGACAAAACTGGACGAATTCTTCAATGAATGAAAATTTTGGAAGCGGTGTAACAGCGATTGAAGTTCACTTTACTAATCCTTCTATCGTATTTGCAGGTGGAAATGATGGTATTTTCAAAAGTATAGATGGTGGCTCGACTTGGGTGAATGTAATGCCAGAATCAAATCTGAATGTAAACGAGATTCTAATTAATTCAGGGAATGATCAAATTGTGATGGCAGCGACAGATAAAGGATTATTTCGTTCAACAAACGGAGGAACAAGTTGGACGCCAATCTATACACAAGCTTCATATGACATTAAGGAAAATGCAGCCAACAATTCGATTATCTACCTGTTGAAAAATAATCCTTCGCTCATCATCTGCGAGTTTTACCGTTCTAATGATAGCGGAGCAACTTGGACACTTCAATCGAACGGATGGTATGCATCCACAGACCCCGCAAGAAGCGTTGGAGGTGGACGTTTAGCTGTTACTCCTGCCGATCCAAATCGTGTTTATGCCTACCTAATTGGTGAATCAAAAGCTAACGACTACGGGTATATCGGAGTTTACAAAAGTACTGATGGTGGTACAAATTGGACTTTGCCTAATGGTCCAACAGGCGGACCCTACACTGCATCGCATTTGAATTTGGCATATGGTTATCCGGCATGGACGTATCACCAAGGATTTTACAATTGTGCAATTGTCGCTTCAACAACAAACGCCGATCATATTCTTGTGGGTGGTTTAAATCTGTATCGTTCAAATGACGGTGCTGCGAATTTCACAAGTGTTGCCGGTTATGTTGGTGGACCTTTAAGTATCCATGTCGATATGCAAGATTTCAGAATGATTAATGGTGAAACATGGGTAACGACGGATGGTGGCGTTTATAAATCAACTGATTTTTTCAACTCTGCTCCTACTTTCATGATGGATGGAGTTCATGGTTCTGACTTTTGGGGATTTGGTTCAGGATGGAATGAAGATGTTCTTGTGGGTGGTCTCTATCACAATGGTAATCTTGCGTACTATGAAAACTATGGAAATGGCGTATTCCTAGAATTAGGGGGTGGTGAAGCACCAACTGGATATGTTAATCCAGGTAATAACCGAAAAACGTATTTCTCTGACATCAGTGGTAAGTATATTCCATTGAATTTAAATGATCCAATATTGAACTTTTCAAATGGTATGAGTCCAAATGAAAGTTACTATGCCGCAGAATCAAGTGAGATGGAATTTCATCCTGATTGTTATACAATTGCATTCATCGGAAAAGACAATAAACTATGGAAAACAACTGATGGAGGCGGATCTTATTCCTTGCTACATGCTTTCGGAACAGCAGCGAATAATTTCGTGAATCATATTGAAATATCTTCTTCTAATCCAGATGTTATGTATGTACACCAGCGTCCTTCTTCAGGATCTACTGGAACTTTATGGAAAACCACTGATGGCGGAGTTTCTTGGAACACAATCACTTTACCAGCTGGCAATAGCAGGAGAGCAGTGATGGCTGTTAACCCTCAAAATGAAAATGAACTTTGGATCGCTTACACAGGCGGTTCGAACGGGAATAAAGTATACAAAACCAGTAATGGTGGGACATCATGGACGAATTTGACGAGCTCACTTTTAAATAATGAATCCATTCATTCGATTGTTCATGTGGCAGGAACAGACGGTGGAATTTATGTTGGGACAAATAATGCCGTCTTTTATCGCAATAATTCAACGAGTTGGGTAATTGACAATACCGGCTTACCGACATATATGAGTACAAACATTTTACGTCCCTTTTACAGAGATGGAAAAATTCGTATGGCTTCTTATGGTAAAGGAATCTGGGAAAGTAGTTTCAATGAACAACCAAGTGAACCCATCTGCAGAATAATGGTGGATAAATTGCAACAAACCGTTTTTTGTTCAATCGATTCATTTTACTTTGAAGATTATTCCTTCTTAAATCATCAAGGTGCGTCTTGGAGTTGGTCCTTCCCTACTGGAATTCCTGCATCATCCACAGAACGAAATCCATCGGTATTTTTCGCAACTGAAGGATTACATTTGGCGGTACTTACCATAACAGATCAATTTGGAAATACAGATCAAGACTCATTGTATGTTTCCGTTACTGAATTTGCTGCACAAGCGTTCGTAAATGAAGATTTCCAATCCACATTTCTGCCAGCGGGTTGGTTCCAAACGAACTATGACAATAATGCCCAATGGGAGCAAACAGATGATGCCGGTGGATTTGGCAATTCGACCCAAAGTGCTATTTTCCGCAATTTTGATTTAGACTCACAAGGTACAGATGATGACATGAATATTACAATGAACACCTTGAACACTTCTGCAATGAATATGAGTTTTGATGTGGCCTATGCACAATATGGTGGACAGTATTCAGACACATTAGAAGTATTAGTTTCTGCAGATTGTGGCGCAAATTTTACAAGTGTATTTTTGAAAGGGGGAACAACGCTTGGAACGGCTCCTACTAATACAAATTATTTTACTCCCGCACCAAGTGAGTGGCGAACAGAAACAATGGATCTTTCCGCATTCACCAACTTTGAAAAAGTGATTGTAGCTTTCAGAAACAAAGGTCACTGGGGAAATAATATTTATGTTGACAATATTAATATCACCTCTGATTTAGGGATTAAAGAAACCGCAAAACAATTTGATATTTATCCTAATCCGATTGTATCCGGTGGAAAACTTTATTTGGAAGGAATTGAACTTGGCGCAAAAATTATTTTACGAGATTTGAATGGCAAAACAATTTTGAATCAAGCTATTTCTGCTAATGAGATTAGTTTACCTTCTTCTCTTCAAAGTGGGGTTTACTGGATTAATATTCAAACAGAGAATTCTATTTGGAACAAGAAATTGCTTGTTAAGGGAGAATAAAAATATTTTAATTTTAAAAATTTACTCCGGATTAATTGAACTAAGCAACAACCAGGAAAATGCATCCTCTCGGTTTGTAAACCCCTTGGTTGGTGCAATAGGTCTATTAAAATTAAGAAAGAAATTAAAGAGTATTTTTTTTGGTAAACTATCGATTAAAACGGCATTTGCCAAAGTGTATTTCACACCTTCTGTTGACGCAGCGAATACACTTCCATCCTTGCTTACTGCTAAAAACTCGTGGGCTGTAAAAAAAATAGGCATTTTGTTACCATTACCAAGCACCGCTATTGCTTTTTGAGCATGTTTAAGATGAGGTACTTCGATTAACTCAATATTAGTATCCCAAACAATTTCAATGATACCATTTTCATACAAGATTGAGCGAAGTATATTCTCCACATGAAACTCATTGACAATAGAGAAATTGCTTGTTTGCGTTTTCACAGCTTTATAAGTTATTTCATTAGTGTTTTTCTGAAAATACGTACCCTCAGAAAATTTAATATGTTAAAAGTAAAAAAGTTTTCAAACTAATTCATTGATTCTTAAATAATACACCAAGTAAGTTGAATTAAAAGAAAGAAAATCAGTTCGATTCACGTTTAAAAACCACCTTCACTGCCGAAATCAATTCTGTATCAATTCGTTGTTCTTGGAGAATTGTAAAACCAAGTCGCAAATAAAAAATTAAAGGAGAAGCATACTTTTCTCCATTCGCTTTAACATCATTGTCATGATCTATTACCCATCCGTAAAAAACAGAATAGTCTTTCTTAAAAGCATCAATTAGTTGTTTTCCAAGACCTTCTCCTTGATGTTTACTGACGACAAGAATAGAAAACCGATGTTCATCCTCTTTTTCAAACATTACACCCCAAGCGATAATTTCTTGTTTTTCGTTTTCAATGATGTAATGCATATAGCTTTTCGCATCGTTTAGTAAAAGACCAAATCGATTGTTCAGCTTTATCGGATATTCGTCATTCCAAGCACGGTCAATTTGTTCAACCTGACGATTAGAAAGCTCCTTGGTTTTTATGAAAGTTTGAAAAGTCATTGCTTAATTTCCGCATCCTTCAATTCAATGAATTCCTTGATTTTTTCATTTTCAATAAGGACTGTTAAATTGTAGTAAACTAACTTCCACTCCCCTTTTTTCTTTACTAGAATTCCAGAGCCACGACATCCGCGCATCCATGTATCCAAATCTTCGTCAAACCAAGCCATTTTCTTATTAGCAGAATACATCCAAACACGATTAGTTGCTTTGAAATCCCAGGCCTTACCTTTATCGAAATGAGGTTTAGAAAAAGTAGCGAATTGAGCTTTTGTCCAGCGTTCACCTGGTGCTGTACCCAAGAATATAAAAGTGGTATCCATTGCCCCAAAATAAGAATTGAAATTAGCTTGCGTTGCAGCTAAATGCCAGTCATCGATAAATTTGTCGAGGTTCTTTTGAGTATAGGCTGTTACACTTGTCGCCGCAGAAAAAAGTAAAATAAGAATTGTTGCTTTCATAATTTTATAAATGTAATTTTTCTTTTTTTCTATCGCAAAAAAAAGGCACCAACTTTCGATGATGCCTTCCATATTTGAACTTCTGAATTACTTCGACGCTTTCGATTTTTCGATTGCTTTGCACATTTTAACTGCATTCTTCACGTTAACTACCGCACCAGTAACTGATAAACATGCGAAATCAACTAAGTCTTCTGTTCCTGGTTTCATGTGTTTTTTCCCTTTGTATGAAGCTGAAGATTTCAACATCACATCCTTAATTTCTGACATTGTCAGCGTTGGAAAATAGGATTTCAACATTGCTGCAACACCTGCAACCATTGGCGCAGCCATTGATGTTCCTTGCAATTTCATGTAAGAACTTTGTGGAACAGTATTGTAAATTTCAAATCCTGGTGCGAACACATCAACTTTCGTTTGACCATAATTTGAAAATACTGCCGCTAATTCTTCCTTTGCAAAACGAGTAGAAGCACCAATCGTCAAGAAATGAGCTAAAGCAGCTGTTTGGAAAGAATACATTGAAGATGGGAAGTTTGGATTTACGTCCACATCAGCCGCATCATTTCCAGCCGCATGCACCAATAAAACACCTTTTGAATCGGCATACTTAAATGCTTCGTATACTTCTTTTTGGTGCGGCGAATAGCTCTTTCCGAATGACATATTAATAACTGAAGCTCCATTGTCTACAGCATAACGAACTGCTAACGCGATATCTTTATCAAATTCATCTCCGTTTGGAACAGCTCTCAAAGACATCAATTGCACATTCTCCGCTACTCCATCTCCACCTAAATCGTTCTTACGAACTGAACCAATAATTCCACCAACGTGCGTTCCGTGCAAAGCATCTGGACCTTCAACATCTGGGTTACCGTATGCGCGATCATTAAAATCATCCGGATTATCACCAATCACTTCACGATCAATAAAGTTCACATTTAAATGAAAATTCACGATTTGTTCAACTTGCGCTTTTTGCTCATCGACAACCTCCATCGTCAACTCGCCAGATAAAATAGCCTCAGCAGCACGCTTCAGTTGCTGCATTTGCTCATCTTCTGGTTTCCAAGCATCCAAATCTTTCTGCGTGTAATTTTCTTTTCCGATTTGAGCTGAGACCATAATTGGAATTTGCTTTATCATCATCGGCATCATATCTAACTGCGCTAAAACTGAATTATACATCTCCAATTCAGCGGTTACGTCTTCCTTGATTATTAGGAATTCATCGTATTCCACTTTCTCATCTTTTGAAAGCGTTTCCGGATCAATTTTTTCGTACTTCTCAGTATATTTTCGCAACAAACGTGTTTTTTCCAAGTTTGCTTCGTTCAAGTTTGTTCCATCCGAATTTCCTAAAAAGTTCCATCCGTAAACATCATCTACATAACCATTCTTGTCATCATCGATTCCGTTCTTTGCAACTTCGTCTTTGTTCACCCAAATCTTTCCTTTTAAATCCTCGTGCTCAATGTCGATTCCTGAATCAATAACTGCTACGACAACAGTTGTTGATTGCTTTTTCTTCAACATTTTGTAAGCCTTTTCGGTCTCCATCCCTGGCTTCTTACCATTGTACCAGTTTAGAATTTCTTTTGTGTCTTGTGCATAAAAGAAATTAGTTATTCCGATTGCAAAAACGGCAAGACTCAGTTGAATGATTATTTTTTTCATGTAAATTATTTTATTCAGTATTAATATCAGCTAAAGTAAAAAAAATAAATGCCGCTCATTCTTTTTTTTAACCATTCGGTTTATATTTACGTCTTAAGGTTTAAATTGATTACCAATGGTTTCTTTCAAATTCACAATTCGACTTGTTTTACTTTCAATATTATTTGGAAACAGTGTCTCCAAATCAATTGCTCAGACAAATAAATTTCAATTTAAGAAAACGTTACAGGAATCTGGCGATGTTATTACTGCCTTTTCAATTCCATATACTTTAGAAAATTTAGATTTCTTGCACCAAGAAGGTATAAAAATAAAATCCATTACGCGAAATTGGATCTATATTTCCGCTACTCCTAATTGGGTTTCAGAACAAACAGAATCTAAAAAACTAAGTGACTTTTATTTTGAATATGCTCCGCCAGCTGTTTTGGCTGATAGTGCTCGTTTTACACATTTTGTAGATCCAGTTCATGCAGGTACGAATGGATTGGATGGAGCTTACACTGGAAAAGGCGTTATCATCGGTTATGTGGATCAAGGAATTGATTTTAATCACCCAGACTTTATTAGTGCAGATGGAACAAAACGAGTGATTCGTTATTGGGATCATACATTAACCAGCGGCGGACCAGCATCACCATACGGATACGGAGTAGTTTGGGATAGTTTATCAATTGCTAATGGAACTTGTACTAGCTCAGAATCAACTACTGCTCATGGAACTACTGTTGCAGGTCAAGGGTCTGCTAACGGTTTAGCAAATGGCACCAACAAAGGTATGGCTCCGGAATCATCTATTATTATTGTTGAAACTGATTTCAATTTACCCAATTGGACCTTGAGTATTGCTGATGCTTGTGACTACATCTTTAAGGTTGCGGACACATTAGGAATGCCAGCAGTAGTTAATTTAAGTTTAGGTACTTATTTAGGTAGTCACGATGGAAATGACCCCGCTTCAGAATTAATGGAAGACATGCTTGATGCCAAACCAGGTCGAATCATTGTTTGTGCAGCAGGTAATTCAGGTGGACAAGGAAAATACCATGTCAATGAAATCGTTGGTGCAGATACATCTTTTGTTTGGATTAAAAATAATCCAAGTTCTTCTGCTGCACTTGGAGCAAACCATATTTATTTTGATCTATGGACAAATGAAATAGCTGCTACGTTTCAATATGCTTTTGGAGCAGATACTCCTGGACCAAATTATAGTTTACGTGGCACAACTGATTTCCGAACAGCCCTTTTAGGTATTGGAACGACAATTTATGATACTATTTATAATGAGATTGGTCAGCGAATAGCCACCATTGAAATTTATCCTGAATTGGTTGGTGACAATTATAATATGCAAGTATATTTTTCAAATGTAGATTCAACTGCATACTTATATCGATTCATGACAAAAGGTTCTGGATCTTATGATTTATGGAGCGGAGCATGGATGGGATTAAATGATTTTGAAACGAATATTCCAACAACAATTCAATATCCACCAATTGCGGATTACGTTATGCCCGACAGTATGCAAACTATCGTATCATCGTGGGCATGTTCTCAAAAAGTTATTACAGTTGGTAATGCACGAAATCGCCAGGGGCATATGGATAAAAATAATAATTACTACACTCCTGCAACTTATACTCCAACCGGAGAATTAAGCCCAAATTCAAGCAAAGGTCCAAATCGAAATAATGTAATTAAACCAGATATCACTGCTTCTGGAGATGTTTCATTAACTGCAGGACCTTTATGGTTATTAAATAATCCAGCTTTTTACGGAACAATTGATCAAGGTGGTTGGCATGCTCGTAACGGCGGAACTTCAATGGCTTCGCCAGTAGTTGCAGGAATTGCTGCACTTTATCTAGAAAGTTGTCCTAAAGCAACCTATTTGGCCTTTAAAACAGATTTAACGGGGACAGCTTTCACGGATGCATTTACTGGTCCAGTTCCCAACAATGCATATGGTTATGGCAAACCGCACGCGTTGAACTTGATGCTAGGCACAATGTTTACAGCAAGTATTGCAGGTCCAACAGAAAAGTGTGCGGACGACATCCCCCTTGTTATTAATTCAAGTGCAGGCAATACAACGGCATATTGGTCAACTGGTTTTGTTGGATCACCATTAATGGTTAGTGCTGAAGGTAATTACACTGCTGAAGTCTATGATTTGCGCGGTTGTTTGGCAATTGCCGATACGCATTTTGTAACTCAATTAATTGGTCCGCCAATTTTGGATATTATTCAAGTAGGAAACATTCTTGCAACAAGCTCATTTGATAATTATCAATGGACTTTGAATGGCGTTGATATTCCAGGTGCCACTGCTTCTACACTTGCAATTACTCCACCTTATGGCACATATACCTGTTACTCAGTCTCTGTAGATGGATGCATTAGTGAAACTCCTGCACTTACTATAACCGCAGGAATTGACTTGCTCGAAATGGAAGACTTTGTGATTTATCCAAATCCAACAAACGATATTTTTAGCATTAGCTCGCATTTGAGTGAATGTAAAGTAAGAGTTTTTGATGCAATGGGAAAAGAGCTTGAGTTAGTTCAAACTGGGCCTTTATCCTACTCTATTGCTCATTTAAAAAAAGGAGTGTATCACGTATTAATCGAAACAGAATATCAAAAGATTCAAGCAAAAATCATAAGAATGTGATTAGTAGCTAAAGAATTTATATTTTTGGCGGCGTAAACAATTAAGAATGAATTTAACAGGAATTATAGCTATTTCGGGAAAACCGGGACTTTACAAGGTGATTGCACAAGGTAAAAACAGTATTATCGTAGAATCTTTAATCGATGGAAAGAGAGTCCCTGCATACTCTACAGACCGTATATCGGCTTTAGATGACATCAGTATCTATACCTACGATGAAGATGCTCCTTTGCGTGATTTGTTAACAGCTATTTTCAAAAAAGAAGCTGGAAAAGAATGTCCTTCTCACAAGGATGATTTGAAAGTTTTGACAACTTACCTTTTAGATTTGCTTCCAAATTACGATCAAGAGCGTGTATATCCTTCTGATATCAAGAAAATTTTCCAATGGTATAACTTATTATACAAATCGGGTAATTTGAAATTGGAAGAAGTGGTTGAAGAAGCAGCTGCAGAGAAAAAAGCTCCAAAGGCTAAGAAAGCGGCAGCAGAGGAAACAGAAGCAGCTCCAAAGAAAAAAGCAGCGGCACCAAAGAAAGCGGTAACAACTGCAGCAAAACCAAAAGCAGTTCCAGCAGCAAAGTCAGCAAAACCAGTTACAGCAAAAAAAACTACGACTACTAAAACAAGTACAAGTAGAGGAAAATAAGCACATTGTGCAGTGAATGAGTCCCGATGTAAGTCGGGACTTTTTTATGCAACATATTATTCAAAATACAGATCAAACCAATAAATATGAAAATCGAAAGAAATACACGCCAATTTGTTGCAGAGTACTTAGTCATCGATTCATGGGAAGCTATTCATGGCTATTTCACTGATTTAGTCAATAGAGATATTTCAAAAAAAGAAGATTTTGTTAGATGGTTAAAGGATAAGAGCGAAATTGAAGCTGTGTTAGAAGAAGATGCTGCATGGCGTTATATCAAAATGACGATTGACACACAATCAGAGGAATTTGCGAATGCGTATAATTTCTTTATTCAGAAAATACAACCTGAATTAGCACCTTTTGATGATCAATTAAATAAAAAATTAGTCAATTCAACCTTTTTTGAAGAGCTGAACAAAGAGGAAGCTTATCGCATTTATTTCCGTTCAGTAAAAACAGAATTGGACTTATTCCGAGAAGAAAACATTCCTTTGATGGCTCAATTGAATGAAAAGTCCTCAAAATTTGGTTCAATTTCAGCAGCTCAAAATATTGAGCACAATGGTGAAAAGTTGACCATGCAAAAGGCTGCTTCTTTATTGAAAGAACCAAATGAAACCTTACGAAAAACTATTTTCGATAAAATGACGGCTGTTCGTCGCGACGATCTAGAGAAGCTAGATGCTCTTTTTTCAGAACTCATCGGTTTGCGACACCAAGTTGCCATAAATGCAGGATTTTCGAACTTCCGTGATTACAAATTGCAGTCAATGGGTCGATTTGATTACACCAAAGAGGATTGTTTTAATTTTCATTCGGCAATAAAAAAATGCATCGTACCTCTAGTAAAAGAGATTCAGCAAGAAAAACTAAGGCTTTTTGGCAAGGATAAATTCAAACCATGGGACACAGATGTTGATCCAGAAGGAAAAGCACCTTTAAAACCATTTACAACTGGACAGGAACTATTGGCGGGCAGTATCAAGATGTTTGACCAACTGGATACTTATTTTGGTGATTGTTTGCGAACTATGAACGAAATGAATCACCTTGATTTAGATTCAAAAGCAGGAAAAGCTCCCGGTGGATATAATTATCCTTTGTACGAAATTGGTGTACCATTCATTTTTATGAACGCCGTTGGTGCTCAACGCGACTTAGTAACGATGGTTCATGAGGGCGGACATGCAGTGCACTCTTTTTTAAGTAGAGAGCTAGAATTAACTGGATTCAAAAGTTTACCATCTGAGGTTGCTGAATTAGCCTCTATGTCAATGGAAATGTTGACAATGAACCTTTGGAAAGAGTTTTATGCCAATGAGGCAGATTTCAAGCGTGCTAAGAAGGAACAATTGGAAACAATCTTAAAGATTCTTCCATGGATTGCTCAAATTGATGAATTCCAGCATTGGATCTATGAAAATCCAACACATTCCGTTTCGGAGCGTCATGCCAAATGGTCCCAAATATCAAAGGAATACGGAACTGGATTGACTGATTGGACAGGATATGAAGACATGCAGGCAAGTGCTTGGCAGCGTCAATTGCATCTATTTGAAGTTCCTTTCTACTATATTGAGTATGGCATCGCTCAGTTGGGCGCACTTGGTGTTTGGAAAAATAGTTTAGAAAACCTTCCGAAGGCAATTGAGGACTACAAAAATGCTTTGCGATTGGGTTATACGAAAACAATTCCTGAGATTTATAAAACAGCTAATATTCGTTTTGATTTCACAGAAGGATATTTGAAAGAGTTGGCTGATTTTGTGAAGGAAGAACTTTCTAGAGGATAGAGACAGAGGTTAGAGATAGAAGTTAGAGATAGACGTTAGAGATAGAGCTGGAGCTTTTATTGTGTGGGTTGCCAAATGATTTCTCCACTGAGGTTAGCGTATCCGCGCTTACACTCATTGACGTCACTTGAGCAATCGCCTATGTAAATCTCAGGAAGAATACAGTCTCCATCGTTCTTGACTACATTACTGTAAACTGCTGGAAGAACTTCCTCCCCTTTTGTGTTTAGAATTCCCCATTTTGCATTTCCATCTACGCGATTGAAATAAGCTATCCAACCATCGTGGTAAAACAC
>JAIOZF010000068.1 GCA_021740745.1 Crocinitomicaceae bacterium
AGAGCGTCCTGATATCGTTTTAATGGACATCATGTTAAAAGGAGAAATGAACGGCATCGAAACAGCAGAAATCATTCGTAACGAGCTGGCGATACCTGTTATATTTCTGACCGCCTATGCAGATGAGTCGACGCTAGCAAAAGCAAAAGTTACAGAGCCATACGGTTACATCATTAAGCCTTTCAAAGAAATTGATTTACACACCTCAATTGAAATGGCGATATACAAGCACGCGAAGGAGCAAGAAATTATACGCGAGCGTGATTTATTGTTTTCGATTATTGAAAACAAAGAAGTTTCAGCCGATTTCATTTTTGTAAAATCGAACAGTCGTTTGGTCAAGTTGAAAACCGAAGACATTTATTACATCGAGGCCTTAAAGGATTATGTAGTGATTCACACAGCCGACACGCGTTACACAATTCATTCAACGATGAAGGATATTGAATCAAAAATGGGAACAACCGATTTTGTTCGTGTTCACCGTTCGTTTATTGTGCGCTTAGATAAAATTGCTTCAATAGAGTTTCCAAATCTTACACTCGAAAACGACAAAAAAGTTATTCCAATCGGCGGATCTTACCGCGATGATTTGAACAACCGAATTCGAATGGTGTAAAAGTTTTTTATTTTACCGCTCTTGTTTTTTAAATTATTTATTATTTGCCAATAGCAGAAGCGTTTACACGTATTCACTTGTTGCTGATGGTCAAGTTGTGACTACAAAACGAATGATGAAACAGTAATACTGTAAAAAGCTCTTCCGTTAGATATCTCGGCTCTCTGTTCTCGCATCTCTGCTCTATTCAAATCACCAACTCCAAATCAATTTGTCGCTTGCGCGGGTGAACTTCATAAATGCGCACCATTACTTTATCGCCGAAGTTGTATTCTTTCTTCGTTTTTGCACCAACAATGCGGTACTTGTCTGCATCGAAACTGAAACGATCGCCCGGAATATCATTCATCGCCACCATTCCTTCACAGCGGTTTTCGTCCATTCTGACAAATAAGCCAAATTCAGCAATACCAGAAACAGTTCCCTCAAACACCTCTCCAATGTGATCCTGTACAAAGATTGTTTGGAAATACTTGGTTGATTCTCGTTCGGCCTCGACTGCTTTGCGCTCCATGCGCGAAATACGTTTGCAGACTTCGTCTAATTCTTTACCGTAACGGTGTTTCTTAGTCGTTAATTCTTCCAAAAGGATACGATGTACCACAAGATCGGCATAACGTCGTATAGGAGAAGTAAAATGGGTGTAGAAATCAAAAGCCAATCCGTAGTGACCAATGTTTTGCGTATCATAAGTCGCTTTTGCCATCGAGCGAATCGCCATTGTTTGAATCAAGGAGTATTCGTTCTCCAACTTGATTTCTTCTAACAAGGCATTGATGCTTTTTGCAATTTCATCTGGATGTGAGAAATCTAACTTGTGTCCAAATTTGTCAATAAACACTCTGAACAAAGCAATTTTTGCAATGTCTGGTTTGTCGTGCACGCGGAACACAAATGGAATTTGATCTTTCCCTGGTTTCGGAGCAGCAATGAAAGTCGCGACTTTTCGATTGGCCAATAACATGAACTCTTCAATCAATTTATTGGCATCTTTCGAGGTCTTAATTAACACTTCAATTGGGTGACCCGTCTCGTCTAAACGGAAACGCATTTCTTCCGATTCGATATTCAATGCTCCGTGTTTTAAACGTGCTTTTCGCAAAATTTTAGCGATTTTATCGAGAATAAGTATTTCATCCTTAAAATCGCCGTCTTTTCCTTCGATTATTTCTTGTGCTTCTTCATACGAAAAACGGCGATCGGAATGGATGACTGTTTTACCAAACCATTGATTGTACACCTTACCATCTTCGTCCATTTCAAAGACTGCTGAGAAACTAAACTTGTCCTCATTCGGTCGAAGTGAACACGCTAAATTCGATAATTGTTCGGGTAACATTGGAACAACACGATCCACCAAATAAACTGAATTCGAACGCTTCAAGGCTTCTTTGTCCATCGGCGAACCGGGACGAACATAGAAGCTCACATCGGCAATGTGCACACCAATTTCGATGTGACCATTTTCTAAACGTTTGAAGGAAAGAGCATCATCAAAATCTTTAGCATCAACCGGGTCGATAGTGAAAGTGGTAATGTTTCTGAAATCACGCCGTTTTGAAACTTCTTCTGCGTCAAGCTCAATACCGATCACTTCTGCCTCGGCCAAAACCTCTTGTGGAAATTTATAATCAATTCCGTGGTTGCACAAAATACTGATCATCTCAGTGTCGTTAGAACCAGGTTTTCCAAGTACTTCAATTACTTCACCGTAAGGATTTCCAGCTGATTTCGGCCAAACAGTAATCTTTACCAAAGCTTTATCACCCTGTTTTGCACCGTTTAGTTTTTCTTTCGAAATATAAATATCTGTGCCTGCTTTTAAGTTATCTGGAACAAGAAAAGCAAATTTTTCATGCATTTCAATTGTACCTACAAACTGCGTTCTTTCGCGTTCAAGGACTGCTGTTACTTGTCCTTCTTTACGCGTTTTACCTGTTTTTAAAATGCGCACTTTAACGCGGTCACCACCAAGAGCTTGACCGATATTTTGAGGTGCAATGTAAATATCTGATTCTTCATCATCGGTTACTACAAACCCAGCACCACGTGTTGTTAATTCAATAATTCCTTCTATGCCGTTATCATTCAATGACATAGAATAGACGCCATGTCCGTGACTTTGAAGAAAACCTTCAGACTTAAGATCTTGTAAAATATCAAAAACCAATTTTCGCAAAGGAGATTCGCGAACATCTATCAAGGCACACACTTGTTTGTGTGTAAGGATGCTTTCAGGATTTTTCTCAAAAACCTTGCGAATTACGTGTAAAAGCGTGTTTTTGAGTTTGTTCTGTTTGTTTGGTTTATTTTTCGACATATATGCGAAGTTAACGCTTATTCTTAAAAAGTACTTTGATGTGCTTTGAAGAATTGAAAGGAGAATGATAAATTTGTATGAATTAAATGTTAATCACCTTTTTTTGAGTGTTTTTCCCCTTATTCAATGAAAAAATGAATACTTTTAGTGAAGGCTTTGTTTTTTAAGCTGAAAGCCTAGAACATGAATACGAATTATTTTTAAAAATAAACTATGAATACTCGAGTTGAAAGCGCGTTAAACGATCAAGTTCAAAAAGAAGCATCTTCATCACAATTTTATTTAGCAATGGCCTCTTGGGCTGAAAATAATGGTTTGAATGGTACAGCTAAATTTATGTATACACATTCTGATGAAGAGCGTTTTCACATGTTGAAATTGGTGAAATTCATCAACGAGCGTGGTGGTAAGGCTATTATTCCAGCAATTGCTCTACCTCCAAAAGAATTCAATGGTTTGGAAAATGTCTTTGAGTTGCTGTTGCAACACGAGATCATGGTGACAGAAAGTATTAATAACCTTGTTGATATTTGTTTACAAGAAAAAGATTATACAACACACAATTTCGTTCAGTGGTATGTTTCTGAACAATTGGAAGAAGAAGCCTTGGCACGATCTGTTCTTGATAAATTGCGATTGATTGGTGGTGATAAAGGTGGCATGTACATGTTTGACCGCGATCTTGAAAACGCTGCGATTATGTCTGATGCGTCAAATTCAGCAACTCAAAAATAATTTCCGTGATTTATTGATGAGGTAAATATGAAAAGGTGGATCCTGTTCTTGGTATTTTTAACATTCGTTTTATCGGGTGTGTGGAGCCAAACAGCCTATCGTTTTAGAAATTACACCATTAATGATGGACTCTCACAGAGTTCTGTAACTTGTATTTTACAAGATGATAACCATTCTTTATGGATAGGAACGCAAGATGGACTCAACCGTTTTGATGGCAAAACTTTCGAAATCTTTAATTCAGATGAAACAGAAGGATTAGAAAGCGAATACATAAAATGTTCTGTAAAAACGAATGACGGAAAAATCTGGTTTGGAACAACGAATGGATTAACCTTATATGATCCAGAAAAAGAACAATTCAAAACCTATTCAATGGGTGCGGTTACCGCCCTTCAAATTGAAAGTATAACAAAAGATGCGTCAGGTGCGCTTTGGTTGGGAACAATGGGGTATGGAGTACTAAAGTTTGACCCAAAAAAAGGGAAATTTGACGAATATCCAGCTTTAGTTCCTTCTCGAAAAATTCAAGCAATTTATTGCACAAAAGAAGGCGATTTAATTGTTAACACAGAAGACAAGGGGGTTTACCGCACAACTGTTGAGTTAAAAAGTGCCACTCAGATTGTGCTGCCATCAAAAAATAACTTACCTGTCGTCGTGCAAAAAATTATTCAGTTTACAGATGGTAAAGTGATTTTTGGCACAAATCAAGGCGTTTTTGAGTACAACTTGAATTCATGGAATTTTATCACCATGTTTTCTAATTTGGACAAGGAATTTGGATTGGTAGGCGTGAATGATGTTTATTTATCGAGCAATAATACATGGTTTATTGCTTCAGTAAATCGTGGATTGTTTACCATTCATCCAGACGGTACAATTTTCAATAGCACGCAAGATATTTTTCAAAAAAATGCGCTCTTGTTTGATGATATTAATTTTCTATTTGAAGATGAATCAGGAACAATTTGGGCAGGAACAGAAAGAGGATTATCGAATTTTGATCCACGAAACCAAGGTTTTTTAGGTGTTGGACCAAGTGGTAATTTAGAACAAGGAATTTTAACGCCAAATGTTTGGAGTTTTGGTGAAGACGCCGCTTCTAAGTATGTTTTCATTGGAACAGACAAAGGAATCTCGCGATACAATAAAAAATCAGGGAAATTCGAACAGTTCTACAGAGACCAAACTCCCGCATTGTCTGGGGAAGCCGTTGAAACAACCGTGTTATCCATCCATGTTATTGATGAAAACCGTTTATTGGTTGGTTGTGTTGATGGTTTATTTGAATTAACAATTCAATCTAAATACGCTTATTCATATCGACTCATTAATTACTTTACCGATGAGCAAACAGCACTTAAACACGCGCGGATATATTCCATTGTACCCTATAAGGAAAACCAATATTTCCTTGCGACAAAGACCGGTGCTGTGTTGGTAGATCTTAAAAAGAAAAAAGCACAGGCCTTTGAACATAATCCCAAAAAAATTCGAGAAACAATTGGTTTAGGTGTTTGTCGTTTGGCTTTTAAGGATAAAAAGAATCGCATTTTCTTTGCACCAAGTTCTGGTGGATTAAGTCAATTGGTGGATAAGAATGGAGAATTAAAAATTATTCCTTATCAATTTAACAGTAAACTTACTACCAATACGAAGGATTACATTTCATCAGTTTGTCAAACAAGTGATGATGAATATTGGTTTGGAACATTTGGATCTGGGTTACTGTTTTGGAACGAAAAAAAGAAAGAAACGCGTTCGTTTACAAAAGCACAAGGTCTACCAAACAATGTTGTCTATGCTGTTTTACAAGATGGATTGTCTTATTTGTGGTTGAGTACCAATAGAGGTATTTGTCGATTCAATCGCTTTTCAGGAGAAACAGCAAATTACACCGAAGTAGATGGCTTGATGAGCAATGAGTTTAACCTCGGCGCTTACATGAAGTCAAAAACAGGTGAATTTTACTTGGGGGGAATTTACGGCTACAACTTTTTCAACCCAAAAAATTTAAGTCCACACAACCCTGATGTACGTGTTAAGTTGACTAAGCTTAAATTAGATAAGGGTTGGTTAAAACCTGGTGAAAAAGGTTCTCCTTTGAGTGCCCCATTGTCTCGCTTAAACTCCATTGACTTAAGTTATCGTCAGCGGAGTTTTACGATTCGTTTTCAGCCTTCCGACTTGAGCAATCCTGAATTGGTGAATTACAAGTATTTACTAGAAGGTTCAGATGAAGGTGAAATCTTAATTGGTACAACAAATGAATTGCGTTTTAATTCACTTTCCCCTGGTAGCTACAAATTAATTATTTCGGCGCGTGTTGGTGATGGACCATGGGGAACACCTGTCGTTTTAAACATTAATATTGCTTATCCATTTTGGGGAACGTGGTGGTTTATTTTAATTGTTGCTTTGGTATTAGGATTGGCCGTTCGTTGGTTTATCCGTAAACGAATTGATTCGGCAAGAAGAGAACAAGTGCGCTTAGAAATGAAGGTGGCGCAGCGAACAAAAGAAATTCGTGCGCAGAACGTGCAAATTGAACGTCAGCGACAACAACTGGAAAAAGAGAAGAACAAGGTAGTTGAAAAACAGCGTTTACTTCAAATTGAAAAGGATAAAACGGAGAAATTACTGAAGAATATAATTCCAGAATCTACCGCAGATGAGTTAAAAAACAAAGGAACGGTAAGTGCTCGTGCCTACAAAACAGTATCGGTAATTTTCACCGATTTTGTTGGTTTCACCAAGATTGCAGATCGTATGACGCCGATGGAATTGGTGGGTAGACTCGACGTGTTTTTCACGAAATTTGATGAAATTATTGTCCGCAATAACCTAGAGAAAATCAAGACGATTGGTGATGCATACATGTGTGCGGGTGGTGTACCTGTGCGCAACAATACCAATCCAATTGATGCATGTATCGCGGCTTTGCAAATACAAGACTACATGGCGAAGTTGAAGTACGAAGCCATTGCAAACAGTCAAGAATATTGGGAATTGCGCTTGGGAATCAATACAGGAGAAGTAACGGCTGGCGTAATTGGAAGTGAGCGTTTGGCTTATGATATTTGGGGGGCGACAGTGAACCAAGCGCAGCGTATGGAAATGTTGGGTGAACCAGGAAGGGTTACCGTTACAGGAAACACATTTATTCGAGTGGAACCTTATTTTGAATGTACCTTCCGAGGTAAAGCACAATCGAAAAGTCGCGGACTGATTGACATGTACACCGTTGATCGCATCAAACCAGAACTATCTGTAAATGGCGAAGGAATATTCCCGAATGAGCGTTTCCATCAAATTGTGAACCTGCACCATTTTAGTTCGATTAACTATTATAAGGCTGAGCGTCACATCATGAAGGTACTTGAAAATGGTTTATCGAATAAATTACACTACCACAGTATTGAGCATACGAAAGATGTGGTAAAAGCAGTAGAGCGTATTGCTTTGAGTGAAGGTGTAACCGATGAAGGATTGTTTTTATTGAAATCAGCTGCCACTTATCATGATGCTGGATTTGTAGAACAATACGAAAAGAATGAGCCAATTGGCGCGCGTTTAGCGGAAGAAATTTTGCCTAAATACGGTTATACAGAGCAGCACATTCAAACCATCAAAGAGTTGATTTTCGTGACACAGATTCCGCATCAACCAAAAAACAAGTTGGAAGAGATTATTTGCGATGCCGATTTAGATTACTTAGGAAGAGATGATTTCCATGAAATAGCTGATCGTTTGCGCCGCGAATTGCGTGAGCATGGTAAAATTGACAGTGACCGCAAGTGGGATGAAATGCAAGTTGGCTTCTTGAACATGCACAAGTACTTCACAGAAACATCATTGCGCACGCGTAAAGACAAGAAACAAAAGAACATGGAGAAAGTGATGGAAAAACTAAAACGCGATGAGTACGCGGATTAATAATCATCAATTTGTTATAGTGTTCCATTTGTCTTGATATCTGAGGATATCAATCTGGACGTTTATTTTTAAGTGTTTTTAGTTATTTAATGGATCATAAAAAAGAATATAGCCATTGAAAGGACAATACATAAACCAAACAAAAAACCCCCGTAACGTCATCGCTACGGGGGTTTTAATTATAAAACGATTCGGTTTAACTAAACAAAATACTTTGTCCGTAGTTACCAGATAAATCAATTGGGTTAACGATTAATGCAGGAATTTTAGCATCGTTCGTAATAATGTATTGCTCGTAGTTTGCTCCTAATGAAGTAAGAATTCCGCCTCTGTGTAAGTTCATGATTGCAATTAAATCTGCATCAATGTTCACAGCATGCTTTACTACTTCTTTATCAAAACCACTTCCTGAAACTACCGTTGCTGTCATTTCAATTCCTCTTTCTGAAAAGAATTTCTCAGCAAATTGAATGTTCGCCTGTACTTTGTGTTGTAAGAACTCATCTGTTTCCTTCGGAGTAATGACATGCACACGTGATTTTAAGTAAGTTGCAAGATCAGCTACAATCGCTAATTTTTGCTTTGTTTCTTTATTTAAGTCCATCGGAACAACGATATCGTCATAACCAGTTGCTTTAATTCCTTTATCTTGAACAATGATAAATGGTACACTTGAATTTGTAACCACTTTCAAGGCGTGACTTCCTGTAACGTGTTGCCATCCTGTAGCACCATGTGTACCCATAAAAATCAATTCTGCATGATGTTCAGCAGCGAAATCACCAATTTCTTCGAAAATACTCCCCAAACGAACGTAAGGAATCAATTGAACCCCAGAAGAGATATGTGCCTTGATTATCTCATTCAATTTTTCTTCCGCTTCAACTATGTTTTTTTCTTTTGGTACAACATGTAAAATGAACACTGTAGCGTCCAATGGTTTAGCTGTTGCAATCGCGTGTTCTAAAGCAATATCAGCAACAGGCGTAAAGTCGTGGGGTACAATAAAAGTCTTCGTTTTCATAGAGAAGGTGTTTCTGGTTTTATTTCAGTTTGCAAATGTAATAATAAAGATTTTTTATTGAATTGAAAACACAATTTTTTTATGAAGTTTTAATACAAGCCTAAAGGGGTATATCTATCTAAATCACCTACTTTTGTAAAAACATCGTTTATGCCCATTATTGGAAAACTCCTAAAGAAGACAACAAAAATTGGATACAAGCGAAACTTTAACAAGGGGAAAGAGTACTTTCATCAAGTTGAGACGCTTAAAAAATTGCTCGAAAAAGCAAAATTCACCAAATTCGGTTTTCAGTATAAATTCAATGAGATTTCAAACAATGTTGAACTGGTAGAAGACTTTCAGCAGCTTGTACCCATTACTGACTACGATCGCTTTTACGATGCTTGGCTTAAGGATTCCATTCTTGGTGTAAAAGATAACACTTGGCCAGGTAGAATTAAGTTTTACGCACTCTCTTCCGGAACCACTGGCTCACCTTCCAAGCGTATTCCGGTATCTGAAGAAATGATCCGTTCGTTTCAAAAAACGAGTATGCGTCAAATTACCATGTTGCATGAGCTTGATTTACCCGAATCATTTTACAGCGCAAACGTTCTTGTTGTAGGTGGTTGCACGAAATTAAATAAGAAAAAAACGCATATTGAGGGCGACTTAAGTGGCATTCTTAAAAAACATACTTCTTTCATTTTATCTCCTTTTGCGAAACCTGGTAACAAAATTACTGGAATTAAGGATTGGAACGTTAAAATGGAAATGATGATTGAAAAAGCACCGACTTGGAATGTTGGTGTAGTTGCAGGGGTGCCCAGTTGGTGCATTATGCTGATGGAAAAAATCATCGAACGCTATCAACTAAGTTCTATTCATGACATCTGGCCAAATTTTGATGTTTATGTGCATGGTGGTGTTTTTATGCAACCTTACACCAAACGATTGGAGAAAGTCACGGGCAAGAAAGTTCATTTGCTTGACACCTATTTGGCGAGTGAAGGATATTTTGGTTTTCAAACATCAACAAGTCGCAAAGGAATGCAATTGCTCCTTGATACAGGTGTTTTTTTTGAATTTGTACCGTTCAATTCAGACTATTTTGACGAGCAAGGTGAATTAATAAATCGCAATATTGCCTATACACTTTCGGAAGTTGAAGAAGGAATTGATTATGCGATGGTTATCACTACCAACGCTGGATTGTGGCGATATATGCTGGGCGATTTAGTTCGATTTATAAATGTTGAAGAACGCGAAGTATGCATTACAGGAAGAATCAAGCAGTTTTTGAGTTTGTGTGGCGAGCATTTATCATTAGCGAACATTAATGAAGCAATTCGAAATGTAGCAGATAATAATAATATCGAAATCACAGAATTTTGTATTTATCCAGATATCAATCACCAACGACACGAATGGTTTTTAGGAATTGATGAGGATGTAGATAAGCAAGCTATTTTAGCACAATTGGATGCTGAATTGGGTCGATTGAATGATGATTATGCTTCAGCAAGAAAGTACACCTTGAATCAACCAACGATTGAAGTGTTGTCGCCTAAGGTCTTCTATGCGTTCATGGATTCAATCGGTAAATCAGGGTCTCAAAACAAGTTTCCTCGTGTAATGAATACGCATCAATCGGAACAATGGTTGAAATATTTGGCTAGTCACGCGTAAGGTTGTTCTTCTCTTTTTTTGCCTCATAGCGCGACAGTTGGTATTTAATCAATGCGTTGGCAATGACCACAATCACGATGATGCCAGATCCTATATAGAAATGGGATCCAAGTAATTCGTTTTCATTGAGAATTACAATAGCGAGTAGAATCGTGTAAACAGGCTCAAGGTTGATGCTCAAAGAAACGGTAAACGCGCCTAGACGTTTCACTACTTCAATTGTCGCTAAAAAGGCAAATGAAGTGCACAATATTCCAAGGAATACTAACCAAAGAAAATCACTCATGGTCATCGTGAATAAATCCTCGTTTAAATCACCTGTAAACAAAAGTACTACACTCATAAAAATGAATCCAATCAATAATTCATAGAAGGTAATTGTTGAGGAAGGAATATCTTGTGCTAAGCGCGCATTGAAAACAGAAAATAGTGCTGCGCAAAGGGCTGAAGTTAATCCATATGCCAACGCTTCGAAATCATCTGCTTTAAAATCACTAGAAACGAAATAAATACCGTAAATCACTAAGAGACCTAGGCTGAACTCTATCCAAGAAAACTTGCGTTTCATGATTAAAGGTTCTAACCATGTAACATGAATTGTGGTAGTAGAGAGACAGAGAATTCCTAACGATGCGGTGGACAATTGAATTGATTTATAAAAGGTCATCCAGTGCAGGGCGACGATAATTCCAACACCAAAGACCTTCCATAAGTTGGTTTTAGAGTTTATTTTGAATGATTTTTTTAAATAAACCAAACCTATTCCCAAAGCGACGAAAGCAATTAGAACGCGGTGCCAAACGATAACAAAAGCATCAAGATGTATAAGTTTACCAAGAATACCTGTGAATCCCCACATGAAAATGATGAGGTGTAATAAAATGTGGTATTTATACTTGGTCAACATGGGGGCTAAAATAACAAAAAAGCGCCATTGAAACCAATGGCGCTTTTAATCTTTTGTTGGATTACTTACTTTGCTTTCTTAATTGCTTTTTTACGTTTGTCATCCAATTTTTCCTGTTTTTCGTCAAGTTTTTTATTTGACTCGTCCAGTTTGTCTTGTTCTTTTTTAAGCTTATCTAGTTTTTTACCTTTCTTAACCTTGTCGTCGAGTTTGTTTTGCTCTTTTTTTAAATCCTTTCGTTCATCATCAATTTTCTTTTGATCTTCATCGAATTCTTTTAATTGTTCTTCTAGCTTTTCGGCAGCCTCTTTTGCTTTTGCAGCTTCTTCAGCCTCTTTTGCAGCTTCTTTCGCATCTTTTTCGGCTTCTTTTGCATCTTTTTCAGCTTCTTTTTCTGCCTTTTCAGCTTTGTTGTTGGCTTCTTTCTCTGCTTTTTCAGTTTTCTCTGCCTCTTTTGCTTCTTCTTTAGCTTTCTCTGCTTTTTCTTTTTCAGCTTTCGCTTTTTCTTCCGCAGATTTTTTCTCGTTCTTCGCTTTTTCTTCAGCTTCCTTTGCTTTTTGTTCTGCAGACTTTACCTCATTTTGTTGCTCTTTTTGCTTGCTTTCTGCTTCTTTTTTAGCACGCTCCTCTTCTGCTTTCGCATCAACAACTTTCGAGTTTTCTAAGTTTTTTTGACGCGCTGCTTCTTCCTCTTGTCGTTTTTTAGCTTCTTCCTCGCGTGCTTTCGCATCTCTGTCAATTTGTGCTTGTTTTTCATCTTTGATTCGTTGAGCTTCAGCCTTTTCTTTTTCTGCTTCAGCGCGCTGTTTATCTGCTTCAGATTGAGTTGCTTCAGTAGCACGGTTTTTTTCTTCCGTTGCTTTTTCTTTTTCCTCACGCTCTTTTTTCAGTTCCTCCGCTGATTTCGTTGCGTTTTCTTTGTTCTCGTTGTATTTTTCAGCGTTTTGCTTATATTCTTCTGTTTTTTCAACGGTATTCGAAGTTTTCTCTTCAATCTTCGTTACCTTCTCTTCCGATTTTTCAGTAACTTCTGCAGCACTTTCTGATTTTGATTTCATTATAAACGACAAAGCCTTTCCGTTTTCAAGAATTACGGCTGTCATTTTTTGTTCTTTGTAAAGAACATGTGTCACATCAATGGAAACAGGTTGTTTATTGTAACTAGCGATTGCAATTGTTGCTTTTCCGGTTGCATCTGTTGTGCCCGCGCCAATTGTAACGCCATTTAATGATATTTTAACAAGCGCACCAGAAACAGCCCCAGAAGTACTGCTAACGCTGACAGAAACAGATATTGCTTCTTTAACAGAAATTTGTGGCCTTGTATTAATAGTTGTATGAAATGAATACGAACCAAATGAGGTAAGTAACAATCCGATTATAAGAACTTTTTTCTTCATCGCAGATAAATTTGATTTTTTGGTAGTTAAATATACAACTTTTGTAAGTCGATTCCGCATTAGTCAAAAACAATTCCAAAATTTCAAGTAATTTTAGACCATGCAATTTAAGGACGTCATAGGACAAAAGCAGTTGAAAAAGCATTTGATTCAAGAAGTGAATTCTGGTAAAATCAGTCATGCCCAATTGTTTTTAGGAAAACCTGGTTATGGAGGCCTCCCGTTGGCCTTGGCTTTTGTTCAGTATTTATTCTGCGAAAACAAGGGTGAAGAGGATAGTTGTGGTGTTTGTCCTGCGTGCAGAAAAACGGAAGGATTGCAGCATCCAGATTTTCACTTTTCTTTTCCAGTTGTGTTGGCCTTGAATAAAACAACCAGTCCGGCGATGCCTTTGTGGCGCAGTAAGATAGAAGAGCAGGTGTATTTCGACATTAACGATTGGACATCTCACATCGATCCAAAGGAACGTCAAGCCACGATTGGTGCAGACGAAAGTCAGGAGATCATTCGGAAATTAAGCTTAAAATCCTACGAAGGTGGATATAAAGTAATGTTAATTTGGATGGCGGAAGAAATGAATCTGCACTGCTCTAACAAGTTATTAAAAATTTTAGAAGAACCGCCCGCTAATACTTTGTTCATTTTAGTTTGCGCCGCTCAGGATAGTTTACTTCCAACTATTATTTCAAGAACGCAATTACTAAAAATTCCGCGCGTTGCTTTTGATGATGTAGATGCTTATTTAAGAAAGGATTTAGGAATAAATAACACAACCGCTTCAAGTATAAATGCTCGTTGCGATGGAGATTTAATTGAGGCAAGAAGAATTGCTGAATCGCATGAAGATCAAGATAACAACCGCGAATTATTCATTCAATTGATGCGTGTTTGCTATAAAAAAGATGTGATTCCAATGATGGATTGGGCAGAAAAAATGGGACAGGTCAACCGTGAACGTCAAAAGATTTTCATTGAATATGCATTGCACATGTTCAGACAGAGTATGTTGCGCAATTACACCCAAGATCAATTGAACCGAGTTTCTGGGGAAGAAGATGAATTTTTGAACAAGTTTGCACGTTTTATAACTGGAAAAAACATCATGGATTTTATGCAGTCTTTCGATGATGCTTACTATCATCTGGAGAGAAATGCAAACGCAAGGATTCTCTTTACTCATTTGTGTTTCAACGTAATGCGCTATATTCACAAAGCTTAGTTGATTCTTGAAGCATATAAAAATGATTGCAACGTAGATTAATTTGCTAATTTTACGATACTAATAAGTAGAAATATGGGTTGTTCAAATTGCAGTAGTGGAGGTGGAACTCCACGTGGATGTAAGAATAATGGTACCTGTAGTTCTGGCGGATGTAATAAACTTGAAGTGTTTGATTGGTTAGCAAATATTGCTTTACCGAATGGTCAAACACCTTACGATATAGTTGAGGTTCGATTTAAAAATAGCCGTAAGGCTTTTTACCGCAACGCAAAAGGATTAAGCCTACATGTTGGCGACGTAATTGTTGTCGAAGCGAGTCCAGGATTTGATGTAGGTGTCGTATCAGTCAAAGGTGAATTAGCTAGAATACAAGTAAAAAAGAAGGCGCCAGGGTTTAAACCAATGGAAGCGCGTAAAATCACACGCGTTGCCGCTCAGGAAGACATTGATAAGTGGATCAATGCGCGTTCTCTTGAAAAAGAAGTGATGCATAAATCGCGCACTTTAGCTGTAAATCTAAATCTTGAAATGAAAATTTCAGATGTAGAATACCAAGGGGATTTATCGAAAGCAACATTTTATTACACTGCAGAAGGAAGGGTTGATTTCCGCCAGTTGATTAAGGACATGGCAGATCAGTTTAAAATTCGTGTTGAAATGCGTCAAATAGGCTCTCGTCAAGAAGCATCTCGCTTAGGGGGAATAGGATCTTGTGGTAGAGAATTGTGTTGTTCGACTTGGTTAACTGATTTTCGCTCCGTTTCGACGAGTGCTGCGAGATACCAACAATTATCCTTAAATCCGCAAAAATTAGCCGGACAATGCGGTAAGTTGAAGTGCTGTTTGAATTATGAATTGGACATGTATTTGGATACTATTCGTTCATTTCCAAAAAGTGAAATTCGTTTATTTACCGAAAAAGGTCCTGCGCACCACATCAAAACAGATGTCTTCA
>JAIOZF010000069.1 GCA_021740745.1 Crocinitomicaceae bacterium
TTAACTGTAATATTATTCAATCCATAAATTGGTAAAGGCAGCGAACAACCTAACCGTGTTGGTTGACTTGCCGGATAGATAGGTTTTGGAATCTGTTTAAAAATATACTTAACCGCGTTCCCTCCGGGTTTGCTGTATAAAATCTTGTGCGGTCCAGCTCCAGTAATACAAATTGGTCCCCCTGCCGGAATTGGTGGACCACACGTTCCTGGATTCGTTAAATCTCCACCAGAAATGATCTGATAATTTCCTGATCCAATTGGATCGGCATAACCCGGCGCTACAACCAACTCGAACATAGCCACATCTGGATGTAAGGTTACATAGAAGGTGACAAATCGATCATTATCACCACAGCAACCAGCTTGCCTGATAAATTCTGGTGTGGTGTAAGAATCGGTTGGATTTGCAGATAAGTCTGCAATAAATAAAGGCGCACCGCTTGTACATTCTGGCAAGTGTGCTTGTGCAATGGAATTAAGTGCAAAAAATTGAACTAAAATCCCAATAAGAAAAACATAATAATACTGCTTGGTTTTCATTTCGTGGTTTTTTTAAATTAAAAAATATTCAAAAATGAAGATTGAAATTTCGCAACCGAAATAACGGTTTAAAGCATGCAACCTACACCACAAAATTATAGTTGGTATTACTCTTAAAAACTGATTAGCATTAGGTATTAAAGTAATTGTTCTCAGTTAAATTGAATTTAAAATTTTCTAAATTTCAAGTTATTCTTATTAAAATTGGGGGTTCAGGAGAATTTTACTCTATTGATTTAAAAGAAATTTAATGAAATACATTTATTCTTTACTCCAATTGAAAATGTTAAAAACATTTTATATGACTAAATTTGTCTAGTAAATAAAAATTAATTCTAAGTGTGAATATTAAATAATTAAAGCTTAGATTTGCAGTAATTATTTGAATTTTAAATTTTTAACGCTTTTACAACGATTATAAAAAACACTTACTCTTTATAAAAGAGAAAATTATAATAACCAAGATGAAAAATATACCACTAAAATTTAATGCCTTTTTTATTCTTTTAATCTTATTGGTAACTTCAGGAAGTGTTATCGGGCAAGGAACGGTTACCTTGAATGCTGCTTCTAGTGGTTCTACACTTAACTCTGTCGCCTCTGGCGCCGGTGCAGGACAATTTAACTGTGGTGCAGCGTTTACCGATGGTGCTGGAAATTACTTGAATAGCGCTTCACCATATACGATTACACTTTGTGCAGCTCCTGGACAATATTTATCAATTGTTTTTTCATCTGTAGATATTGCCAGAGGTGGCACCGGTAATACAGACGTATTTAGATATAACTTAGGTTTTGGGAATATCAATATACCTGACAATATTGGAGGAGGTGGCTCAAATCCTGCCACTTTTACAATTGAATCAGCTGTTGGTGGTTGTATAACCTTTACGCTATCAACAAACAATGACGGTGGAATCGGCCCAAATGCACTTTCTGACAATCCTGGTTTCGCTGGCACAATCTCTTGCATAGCGCCACCCGCAAATGATAATCCTTGTGGAGCATTGCCAATGAGTATATTTAGTGCATGTAATAGTACAACCGTTTCTAATATTGGAGCGCAAAACACTTCTGGCATACCTGCGCCAACTTGCGGAATCTATGGTGGTTCAGATGTTTGGTATTCAGCAACAGTTCCTTCAGATGGCAATTTAGTTCTATCCTTTTCACAAGGAACTGGAACAATGACCGATGCTCAAGCGGCTGTATATTCAAGCAGTAATGGAACTTGTTCTGGGGCGTTTACTCAATTGGCATGTGATGATGATAGTGGACCTGGTTTAATGCCTGCAATAACCATATCAAATATTTCTTTAGCAGGGCAAACAATATGGATTCGGTTATGGGACTTCAATGGTGACTTTGAAGGTACATTTGATGTTTGCGCTACAGGTAATATAGGAACGTGCACGCCTACAACTAACGATTGCGCAGGGACAATGCCATTATGCTCAGATGCGCCAGTTTCCAATTTAGCTTCGGGACAAGGTTGCGTTGCTGACTTAAATGCAAGTAATGATGGCTGTCTAGCAGGTGAACACAATACCTCTTGGTTCCTTGTTCAAATTTCATCAGGTGGAACTTGGGGATGGAATGGCGTTTTCGATGTTAGCTCAAATGGTATAGAATATGATTGGGCGCTTTGGCAAGTGAGTGGTAACCCCCTATCCAACCCCGGTATTTGTTCTAGTCTAAGTACTCCTATTCGTTGCTCATACGCTTCACAAACAGGAAAAAGTGAAGTAGCGATGGGGATGAATGCCGCAGAATTACCAGAAACTTCGGAAAATGCATCACCTTCTGGAAATGGATATGTAGGATGGTTAACCAATGCTTTACCGGGTGAATATTACTTATTGATGATTGATCGATGGTCGACAATTGGTGGATCATTCACAATTGACTTTACAGGAAGCGCATCAATGAATTGTGCTATAACGGCTTTACCCATAGAACTTCTTTCTTTCAAAGGAGAAAAACAAGGAATAGAAAATATCCTATATTGGTCAACTGCCTCTGAAATAAATAACGATTTCTTTACTATCGAACGAAGCAATAATATGCAAGAATGGGAAGTTGTTGGAACAGTTGATGGTTCAGGTACATCTCAAGAAAAATTAGATTATTCATTGGTGGATCGTAAACCATTTTCAGATGTAACATATTATAGATTGAGACAAACCGATTTTGACGGAAAAAACAAACTTTCGTATACAATTTCAATCGTTAACACTATTGAATCAGATGGTTTGTTCACCGATCTTTTTCCAAATCCGACAAATGGAAATTTCTATTTTAATTATTCTGGAATTAACTCAACAATTCCAATCGAATTAGAGATCTATAATAACTTAGGTAAGTTAATTAATACATTAACAATTGAAGAATACTCCAAATATCAAAGTATATCAATAAATACAGAAAATCTTGCTAATGGTGTTTATCAAATTTTATTAAAGCAAGGAAGTTATACTGAGTTAAGAAGGATTGCTATAATTCGATAAATATTATCTAATAATTTTTCGAAGGGAACACAACAGTTCCCTTTTTTACTTTATTGTAGAGCCATTCGCTTGCAACAAGAGAATTATTATGACAATCATTCGGTTGAGTGCATGGAAAAAAGGAAAATAAACAATAAATTTTAACGCACAAAAAAACGCTTGTCCTCAACAAGCGTTTTTTTGTAAATCAATTTTTCTTCAACCAACCTCGTTTCAGGAAGAAAAGAAATAATCCTAATCCAAGTGCAATCATTCCGCCGATAACTGTATAATATCCATTCGGATAATCTAATTCGGGCATGTATTTGAAATTCATTCCGTAAACACCAGCAATAAAAGTCAACGGAATAAAAATAGCACTTACAACGGTTAATACCTTCATTATTTCATTCATTCGTTGACCTTGTGCAGCGTAATACAAATTAGCCATCCCTTCAAGAATCTGCTTATTCGCATCTATTTCCTCCAAGACCCCCATACAATTCTCTTTCAAATCTGAAAAGTAGTGATGATTATCCTCCGCTAGAAAAGGACTCCTCAATTTTTCCAACTGGTTCGTAACATCTTTTAATGGAAGTACGATTTTACGGAGCTCAATTAACTTCCTTTTCTGGAATTCAATCAATTTTAAAGTATCACCTGTTGGATTCCGAATTAACTTGGATTCTAATTTTTCAATATTGTCAGTGATATCTTCTAGAACTTCAAAATAATTATCTATGATTGCGTCCAACATTCGAAACAACAGAAAATCTGGACCTTTAATTCTAATTTTACCGCGCTTTTTCTCTATTCGATCACGCACATCTGTAAAGTGGTCTGAACTTCTTTCTTGAAAAGATATAAGGTAATTTTTACCTAATACAAAACTAATTTGTTCTTGTTGTAGCACGAAGGTATTGTTTTCATGCGGCAAAGCTGAACGAATAGAAAAGAACATATAATTCGGATATTCCTCTAATTTAGGTCTTCTCTTTTCTGTGTAAATATCCTCAACAGATAAACGATCGACATGCAAATGCTCGCACAACTTTTCAATTTGTACACGCTCTTTAATACTATGGTAATTAAGCCAAGAAACATAATCAGCATCAATTTCAGTTTCATGAAAATTAGATGCAAAGAATTCTTCTGTATTCTTTGTTACTAGAAAGAATTCATCGTCGTATTTGTATAATTGACATAGTTGATTTTCATCCATAGTGTTCAAATTTTAATCAAGGTAAATATATACTAATTAAAGCTTCACCATCAAAAAACGATAGAGTTCAACCATCGACATTATATCAAACTTAAAGACTTTCTCATCGGGTGTGTGCACATTATCTTCTGGGGCACCGATAAAACACCAATCAATCGGTAAATCTGATTTTTGCAGCATCGTTCCATCACTTCCCCCAGCAGATTCAACTTCTAACTGAAAAGTAACACCCGATTCCTTTGCAATGGCAATGATTTTATTCAAATAACTTCTTCTCGGTAATCCACTATCTCTCATTGAAATAGCCACTCCACCAGCATGCTTTACTCCGTGTGTTACCCATGTAATATCTGAAATCAACGCCTGACGAATACCATAGTTTTCTAACAAATATTTCGCGCAAAAACCGACCGTATTACCGCCATGCTCTTCATAAGTCGAAAAAACTAGCGCTCCATTTTCTAGCGTTTCAGCAACTTTCAATGCATTCCAAACACCTAAACGATTGTCCATATAAGGTGATTGAATATACTCAACTGTTTCCCTGAAATCTGGACGAAAAGTTAGAATTGTCCCACGATCAATGTCACGTTCAAACACATATTTCAACTCTTTTGAACCATCTTCGTCTTCGATTACCATCAATTCTGTTTCGATTTCACCTTGACTGTCAGAACCAACTAATTGTAAGCCATCAATCGTTCTTGGTCCACCAATGCGAATCAATTCTTTATCATAACCAACAGAAAAACCAATTGTATCAATGTGAGCGTATATTGCCGTTCTAGGTTGACCGAAAACCAGCATAAAGCAATCTTGAAATTCATCACCTTCAATTATTGTTGGTTGAACTTTCCAAGCGCTAGAATGTGTTTTTATGTAGTCTAATAAAAATGCTTTAATAACAGATTCATCACTTGAAGCACCACGGATTTCTGTAAGTTGTTTTAGTAATTGCATATTTTTTAAAGAAAAAGATTTTAAGGAAAGATTTGTCAATAAACACCAAGGTTTTCTATTTCAACATTTTGTATTTCTTTGAGTTCATGCTGCAAATAATTTGATGTATTCAAAGGTAATTGTATCACAAGAGAGCAGGTATTTTCGAAAAATTGATCCTTTGTTTCCAATTGATGTTGTTTTATTAAATTCATTATTTGAGGCATATTCGAATAGTCAAATTGGATTTTGATCCATTCAAACACTTCCAATTCGATGATTTCACCATTTTCAATGGCCTCTTTCGCTGCCGTTTTGTAGGCATGAATAAGCCCACCAACTCCTAGCTTTGTTCCACCAAAATAGCGCACAACACCTATTAGGACATTTGATAAATCGAACGATTGTATTTGTCCTAAAATTGGTGCGCCAGCTGAATTATTTGGTTCACCATCATCATTTGCACGAAACACTTTTTTATCCACACCAAAACGATACGCATAACATACATGTCTTGATTGGAAATGATCTTTGCGCCACTGCGCTAAATATTCCTTCGCCTCTAGCTCATTGTAACACGCAACAGCGTAGGCAATAAACTTAGAGCCTTTTTCTTTGTACAATCCTTCCGAAATTACTGATAGCGTTCGATACTTTGATTCTGTTTGCAAGAAATTGAATAACTTTGTTTTAAATTACAATATTACACAATTTATCTACTTCGAAATCTTACACTTTCAAGCCTTATTAACATCATTTTGTACATGAAAAACAAAAGAATCAATATCATCATCCCTATTCTATTCATTGGAATTTTAATAGGCTCTTGTGCACCTACTCGATTTGTGAAACCGATTGAACACAAGAAACATGTCATCAGTGCAAATTTAGGAGGGCCAATTATTGCGATTCCAGGCGTTGCAACAATGCCGATACCTTTCACGAGTTTAGGCTATGGTTATGGATTAAAGCCCAAAACAACCCTATTTGGGAATTGGCATACAACTGCAGCCATTTTTGGTGTGATTCAGTTTGATTGTGGTGTTTCACAGCTGCTTTGGAAAAATGACAATATGGGTGTTTCAGTTAGCCCTTCCTTGAATTTCTTTTCAGATGTCTTTGAAAAAAACACCCAACTATACCCTCAAATTGATGCAAATTATTATTTCGACTATTTTAAGAAGGAGAAGAAAGGACGGATCAATCAAAATTATTTTTATGGTGGATTCTCCAATTGGTTTCAACTTCAATCCAAAGCAGCCCATGGATTAGATTTAAAAAATAGAATGATTTTTAGTCCTCAACTTGGACATGTCTTCGAAAGAGGAAAATGGAATTACACCTTAGAAGTAAAATTTCTTGCCCCCTATCTTTCGAATCAAAACATAGTGGTTGATTATGTGAGCCCTTTTGGTAAAAGAGGAGCAATGGGAGCCTATTTTGGATTAAACTACAAACTTTAAATTATGAAATATATATTATTCTTTTCAGTCATTGTCTTATTTACTGCTTGTAGAAAACGCTTGGATGATTTTCTGTTTAACAATGTAAAAATTACCGAGTACAAGCTAGATGATTATGAAGGACGTACGACCCTAGATGTTGGTCCAGCATACAACATAAACGATTCTATGATTCATATTCTTCATATTCCAATTGTTAGTGAAGGTGAAAATTTAACTATTTCTGCAATTTATGTTGGCGACTTGAGTCAGATTGCCACAGATACCGTTATTATGTATTGTCATGGTACAGCTGACCACAATGATTTTTATTGGCCGCGACAAAAGTTATATGCAAATATAGGCTCTAAGCATCGTTTCGGAGTTTTAATGGTCGATTACCCTGGCTACGGTTTATCGGAAGGAAATCCAACGGAGCAAAACATGTATGATGCCGTGAATGGCGGATTGAAATGGCTCAAAACACAAGGTTTAACGGATGATCGACTCATCATGTTTGGTTTTTCCTTGGGATCAGCACCAACTTGCGAGGTGGCGGCTAACAGCAATAGTTTTGAAATGGCACCGCACAAAATAATATTGGAAGCTCCATTTGCTTCATCAGAAAAAATGATTCAAGACGCGTCAGTTCTAGCATTTCCAGGCAGCTATTTTGTGAATGTAAAAATTGACAATGCAGAAGAAATTAAAAAAGTAACGGTTCCTTTATTATGGATTCATGGTGAGGCCGATTCATTTTTGGCGATTGAAAAGCATGGCGAAATCGTTTTTAACAATTATCAAGGTCCTAATAAAACAGCTGTGCGTGTCCCAGGAGGAGATCATGAAGACACACCATACGTAATGGGTTATTCTGCCTATTTGGCGGCTCTTCTAGCTTTTATAGAAAACTAAAAAAGTCTCGGTAAAACCGAGACTTTCAAATGACTATAAAACGATTAAATCTTATTGATTTTGATCCATGTTATCTTTCAATTTACTTCCAACGAAAGTTCCTTGAATAATTTGGTCTTGGAAATCTCTCATTCCTCCTGGTGAATGAGGCATCAAGATTGAAGAGTTTTTCGAATTTGCACCAATATCCTTAATCGTATCGAAATACTGTGTCATTAATACAAACTGCATAATTTCCTCGTGTGTCACACTATCCAACGATTTTTTGAAATCCTCTACGGATTCCTTAAATCCGCGCACAATTTCCAAACGCTGACGTGCGATACCTTCTCCAGATAAACGTTTTGCCTCTGCTTCCGCCTCTGCTTCCTTAATAATTTTGATTTTCTTTCCTTCACCTTCCTCTAAAGCAGCTTCACGATCGCGCTTTGCGGCATTGATTCGGTTCATTGCATCTTTCACTTTGTGATCTGGATCAATGTCCGTAATTAAGGCTTTAATGATGCTGTAACCATAATCATCCATACTTTCATGAATGTTCTTTTGCACCGCTAACGCGATATCTTCTTTCTTCGCGAATACATCATCCAATTCCAATTTAGGAACTTCAGCTCTCACATCATCAAAAACATACGATGAAATTTGATTGCGCGGATTGTCCATTGAATAGTAAGCTTCCTTTACTTGATCTGCACCTACTTTAAACTGCACGGATACTTGCAAATTCACAAATACGTTATCCAAGGTTTTTGTCTCTACCGTAACATCTAATTGTTGCACGCGCAAATTAATAGTTGCTGCTTTACGGTCGATGAATGGAATAATTAATCCAAAACCTGGACCTGCGATTCTATTAAATTTTCCCAATCGCTCAATAACAACGGCTGTAGCTTCCGTTACAATTAATACAGATTTCAATAATAATACAAGCACAAGCGCTCCTATTATTCCATAAAAAACTAAAGCTTCTTGATTCATAATTTAAATTTTTGATGATTAAGGTAGCAAAAAAAAGCCATCCTTTAACGAGATGGCTTAGTATTTATTGAATTGTTAATTTCTTTTCTAGGTCTTCCAAATAAACTCTAAACTGTTTATCTGTCTCAGAAAGATTGGTGACCGTGCGACAAGCATGTAATACTGTTGCGTGATCTTTACCTCCACAATGTGCTCCAATATTCGCCAATGATGATTTTGTCATCTTTTTTGAGAAGTACATTGATATTTGTCTTGCCTGAACGACTTCACGCTTACGTGTTTTCGATTTTAGCATTTCAATTGGAAGGTCGAAATAATCACACACTACTTTTTGAATGTATTCGATAGATACTTCACGTGCAGTATTCTTCACGAACTTGTCGACCATTTGCTTCGCCAACTCAAGCGTAATCGCTTTCTTATTCAAAGATGCTTGTGCAAGAAGTGTATTCAAAGCACCTTCCATTTCACGAACATTCGTATTGATTGAATAAGCTAAGTACTCAACAACATCACGTGGTAACTCAATACCATTTCCGTACATTTTCTTTTCAAGAATAGCGATACGAGTCTCTAAATCCGGCGTACCAAGATCTGCTGACAATCCCCATTTGAATCGTGACAATAAACGTTGTTCCATTCCTTGCATTTCTACTGGCGGTTTATCCGAAGTTAAAATGATTTGTTTACCATTTTGGTGCAAGTGATTGAAGATATGGAAGAAAACATCCTGCGTTTTCTCTTTACCAGAGAAGAACTGAACATCATCAATGATTAAAACATCAATCATTTGATAGAAGTGAATGAAATCATTTGTTGTTTGATTCTTGATTGCATCAATAAATTGATGAGCAAACTTCTCAGAACCAACGTATAAAACAGTTTTATTCGGAAATTGATTTTTTATTGCAATACCAATAGCGTGTGCTAAATGGGTTTTACCTAAACCAACTCCACCGTAAATTAATAATGGATTAAATGCTGTTCCACCTGGCTTATTTGCAACAGCATAACCAGAAGCACGTGCCAAACGGTTGCAATCTCCTTCCATGAAGTTTTCAAAAGAATATGACGGATTCAAATTTGAATCGACATTTACTTTTTTCAACCCTGGAATGATAAAAGGATTACGGATTTGATTCTCTCCAACATTGATAGGCATAGAAACTGGAGCGTTTTTCAACGATTTTCTATTCAATGCTGGCAATTTCACTGTGTAAGGAGTTGAATTCGTTGAATTGTTCTCCATAACAATACTATATTCCAATGTTCCTTCCGGACCTAATTCTTTTTTGACAACTTTCTTTAGAAGCGTAATGTAATTTTCTTCCAACCATTCATAAAAAAAATGTGATGGAACTTGAATAGTTAAAACACTGTTATCCAACTTCACAGGGACAATCGGCTCAAACCAAGTTTTAAAGGCTTGTAATGAGATGTTATCCTTGATCACTTTGAGACAAGCATTCCAAACTATTTCATGATTGTTACTCATTGATAAATCTTTTTTAGTTAAAGGTTATTTTGTTGTTTGTAGCGGTTCAGAAATAACAATTATTGCGATCATTTCCGATAGCACAAATATTTACATAAAAAAGTGTAAAAAAAAATCAGTTTGCTATTGACTTTTAAAAAAGTTTTACTTGTGAATTAACTTTTACGTTGATATTAAGAATAAAAGAACTCATTTCAAACTCATTAGGGCTTTTCACTTGAATAATCAATATTCTTTAAGTTTTTCAATAGCTTTACGAATATAAACAAAATCGCCTTTAATTCAGATTGATTTGAATATATTTACATGAATTGTTCAATAATTAACAACTTTATGGAGTACCTTTTTACTCAAGAGACAAAATTAAGAGTCAGATACGGTGAAACGGATCAAATGGGCTATTGTTATTATGGCAATTACGCCCAATATTTTGAAGTTGGACGTGTAGAAGCATTACGAGCTGTTGGAATGTCTTATCGCGACATGGAAAATGATGGAATCATGCTTCCCGTTTCAGAATTCACTGTCAAATACCTCTCTCCTGCTCTTTACGATGATGAATTAACAATCACAACGCGAATCACCGCCGTAAATGGTGCACGAATCGAATTCGAATACGAAATCAGCAATCAACAAAATAAAAAGATTTCAACTGCCAAAACTACATTAGTATTTGTTTCGAAAGAAACAATGCGTCCAGTTCAAGCACCCGAAAACTTCCTCAAACTACTTCATTCGTATGTCAAACAATAATATTTCTCCCTTTACTTTTATTCCTTTTCACAGAGAAACCATCGATTCGTTCGTTTCTATGCGCGACCAGGAGACGAAAATTGGTCAAAATACTGAGGTCAACGGACTTTCCAATAAGGTTCAATACATTATCCTTGGGATCGAAGAAGATATGGGTCCACAAGCAAATGGCGGATTACCTGGATCTAAAAATGGTTTTAAAGCATTTCTTCAGCGCTTTTTAAACATGCAAGCCAATCGATTTTTAAGCGGTGAAAACATTGCTATTATTGGCAAAATTCAACAGGAAGTAGATTTTAGTACCTTAGATGATGCCCGTAATCAAATCGCAAAACTAGACGAGCTTGTTATTGAGACACTTCGTCCTTATGTTGAAGTAGGAAAAATCCCAATTGTAATTGGAGGTGGACATAACAATGCCTACCCTCTTATTAAAACGGTTTCAACTGTACTACACGAAAAAATGGAGGTGGTAAATTTAGATCCACACGCCGATTGTCGAGCAGAAGAAGGTCGTCACAGCGGAAATTCTTTCTCTTACGCCAAATCAAATGGATTCATGGAGGATTACACCGTTTTAGGCTTGCACAAAGCGTATAACAGCGAGTATTTGCTTTCCTATCTCGATTCAAATGAGTTTCAATACACATTTTTCGATGACTATATTGGCAATCCAGAGCTTTACAGAAAAGACATTTTAGAAGTTGCAGAAGAACTAAGTGATTCAACTGCTATTGGAATTGAACTTGATTTAGACAGCATTCAATACATGCCAAGTTCGGCATTCAGTCCGAGTGGAATTTCCGTTGAAGATGCACGATTCTTCGTTCGTATCATGGGTTCAGTCGACAATGTTCGCTACTTACACTTACCAGAAGGCGCACCAAAAAATAGCGATGAAGAAAAGGTAATTGGCAAAGCCTTAGCGTATTTAGTGTGGGAGTTTTTGCATGCTCAAACGAAAATTGATTAAGAACTAACCTTGTTCTCAATTTTTTCGTTATATTTAATGATATGGTAATTGATACAAATAATTGGACTTTTCGTGGATTTATTCGTTCATTTTTTCCGTTCCAATTAATTTTAGGCCAACTTAAATACAACCTGATTTCCCTATTTTACTGGACCCTCCTCTTTTTAATCGTTTCCGATTCGTTCGGTTCAGCGTTTGGAGTTCCCTTTTTATTCTTCTCACCAGAATATCACGGCGAAGTTAATGAATGGGCGTTTCTATTTGTTGGATTTAGCTTTGGTGGATTCACTATGGCATTTAATACCTACAGCTATATTAAGCTTGGGCCCAGATATCCTTTTTTAGCTGCAGTTTCACGTCCTTTTTTGAAGTTTTGTATTAATAACGCTGTCATCCCTTTGTTTTTCATCATTTACTATTTAAGTCAAATGATTTCCTTTCAGCGAGCAGATGAATTAGCGAGTGCGACCAGCGTTTTTCTATACTCATTGTCATTTCTTGCTGGATTCATTGCTTTTATCACACTTTCCATCTTCTATTTTTTCCCGACAACTAAAGACACAGAGGTAACCGTCAATCAAGAACAATCATCCAATCCAATTGCCTCGGTTGTTAGCCAGAAAATTAAATGGTACAACTATTTTCGATCAGAAACGAAGCGCACTTATTTATACATTGGAAAAGGTCTCAAAATTTATCAAAGTCGAAGTGTAAGTCACCTTGAACAAGAGTTGATTGAACGAATTTTTGCAAAAAACAGAATTAACGCCACCATTTTTGAAATTCTTACCATCACTGCTTTCTTTGTTTTTAGCATGTTTCGCGATAGTCAATGGATGGAATTTCCTGCTGCTATGAGCATTGTATTGCTATTCACCATCATCCACATGCTCTTCAGCGCAATGATGTCTTGGTTTCATCGTTGGACCTATCCCATCATCTTTTTCATCGTGATTGGAATGAATTTTTTGAGCACTCGTTCACACTTTTTTAAATACATCAATTACGCTTACGGTTTGGACTATCGCAATGAAAAATTGCAAGATTTCAGCATGGAAAACATTCGATCGAAAGCCGAAAATTATAATTCGATTGAAAATTCAAGAACTAATTACACCTCAATTCTTCAAAATTGGCATACCCAAACAAATAAGGAGAAACCAAAATTAATTATTGTCAACACATCTGGAGGAGGCTCAAGAAGTGCATTATGGACATTTAGCGTTCTACAAAATTGCGACAAGGAAACGAAGGGCGAATTAACAAAGCACCTGCAAATGATTTCTGGTGCATCCGGCGGAATGGTTGGTGCAGCTTATTTTAGAGAACTTCTGTTACGCAGTCGAACGGGCAAATTATTAAATCTCTACAGCCCAGAATACAAAAACAATCTCAGCAAGGATTTATTAAATAAATTGGCTTTTAGTGCTTCAACCAATGACCTTTTTGTTCGTTTTCAAAGTATGACACACAATGGCTTTAGCTACACGAAGGACCGTGGCTATGCTTTTGAAGAACATCTTCACGAAAACACCAATCATTACATGCGTCACGATTTGGGTTATTATGAACAACCTGAAAAAAATGCAACAATTCCTGTCATGATTTTCTCGCCCACAATTGTAAATGATGGTAGAAGATTGTTCATTTCTTCACAGTCCTTAAGCTTTATGACCGAACCTGGTGATTATTTAAATCAAATTGCCAACTCGCATGAAAATATTGATTATCAAACTTTTTTCAAGGATAATTCTCCACAAAACATGCGTTTTTCAAGTGCACTAAGGGCCAGTGCTTCCTTCCCATTTATCATGCCAATGGTTACTATGCCTACCAAACCAGAAATGCAATTAATGGATGCGGGAATTCGCGACAATTATGGTTTTAGAACAACGGCAGATTTCTTATATAATTTGCGCGATTGGATTGAAGAAAACACGAGTGGCGTTATCATCATTGAAATTCGAGACACCAAGAAAATTCTAAACAATGAAAATTACATGCCTGTTTCGTTTATGGATAAAATCACTTTACCATTCGGAAATATGTACAATAATTTCCCCCGCACGCAAGATTTTGATCAAGAGCAACTCATGAAAATTGGTTTGAAAAGCTTTCCATTCAAAGTGGACTTTGTCACATTCAACTTGAGAGAAAAGAAAGACGATCGCATTTCCTTGTCATGGCATTTAACCAAACAAGAGAAAGTAAAAATCGAACAGGCATTTCATAGTATGAGTAATCAATTCGCGCTTAAACGATTGAAAGAACTTCTTAAAGACTAGTAATTACTTTACTTGATTTTTAGAAACATTCTCAACACTTACAACCTTATTAATCAACGTACATGATTCTGGCTGTTGTGCCTTGCTTGGAGTGTAGGTAAAGAAAATCTTCATACCATTCACTTTAAATGCTTCGTCCAAATTTACTGGATACAATTTCACCAACTGACCATCTTCTGTTGTTTCAATCAATGCAGGACAACCTTTATATTCTGTTCTAACAATTCCAGAAGTCACATCATCATTCGCAATTGACTCTGAAGTAGTGTTTACGTCGGCTGCAGTTTTGGTGGTTGTAGCACATGATGCTAACACACATACAGTAAAGATTAAGGTTAAAATTTTCATATCGTTTGTTTTTTGTTTGTCGTTCAATTTCGTGCCAAATTAAGAAAAAACAATTGACTAGTTTCAAATGTACCGCTGAAGGTTTTAAATTACCACCAAAATATATGTATTATCAAATTAGCCACGAATTCACGAATAACATTGAGTTCATACAATATAATAATTCGAGTCAATTTTAGATTACTTTGATTATTCGTGCATTCGTGGTGAAATTTTGAAAAGTAATTAAGAACATTTCAAAAAGTAGCACAAAAAAAAGAGGCTCCAACTGAAGCCTCCCCTTTCTTAACCTGTAGATGTTAATAATTGATTCGTTAATGCTGTAACGCAAGTAAATTAAAAAGGTTTCATCTCTAATCGAACTAATTAACATTCTTTTATGGATAAAGAAGTAACTCTTTGAATAA
>JAIOZF010000070.1 GCA_021740745.1 Crocinitomicaceae bacterium
CCTTTAATTTTTATTTAAATTTCCTTTAGCTTTAAAAATTCTCTTTCCTAGAAACAGCGAGAGGAATTCTTGGATTTCTCTCCTGTTTTGAAATTTATTTTACCACGCAATCTAAAAGTTGCATTTGTTAATTGAATTTAAGCTGCAATATAATTGGAATAATAGCAAATACTATATTAATCAGTTTATCATTTATTTTTGTTTAATTTGTTATACTCTAGTGCTGTTAAGTAATTTTCTATAAAAACAATTTTCAGTTTACCAGCTATTCAACTAACATCTAACCTATGAGAAAGGAATTTTCTTTAACACTTTTAGCAGTTCTCTTTTGCTTATTGACCGCACCAATTGATTTGTTTGCTCAGGGTGAAGTGGTTATTGTGTACCGAAAGTCTAATGAATCTCAGACTATTCATAACTCTGCGGAATTTCCAGCCGAAGACATTAATATGTCTAATAAAGAAAATCAACATTATATTGATGAGGTAAGCTATAATAGTGATGGGTGGTATGTTATTACGAGCAAGTTAGCTTATAAAGGTCAAACCTACAAGTTAACGGAAGAATTCCCAACAGAATGGATTAAAGCAAATTGGGATAAGGGTTATCAAATAACAAATGTAGCTTTTGGGGAAAACAAATGGTTGGTGGTTATGACATTAGGTTCCGGCTTTACTAGTCAAAGATTGTTTTCAGAATCAAACGCTGGATTATTAGCAGATAAAATAAAAAAGGCCTGGGATGAGAATTTTCGAATTTCAAGTGTGGCATTTAATGGAAAAACTGGAGTGTATATAATGACAAAAGGCACTGGATTAGGCGGACAAACATACAAAATATCAAAAGATGTCCCTACAGATTGGATAAACACTTATTATGATAAAAAGCACAATGTTACTTTCGTTGCCCATGACGGTGAGAATTGGTTCACAGTTATGTCTTCTTATGCGGATGTTGAAGCAGAAAAATTCAGGTTTTATAATAGTCTTGATTTTGAAAAAATAAATTTAGAATATGAGGCGGGTTATTGGATTTACAAGTTATGTTTTAAGCTGTTGAGTAAAGAACAATCAGATTATTTAAAAAATGTTAGAAACGCTATAGCAGCAACGGATAACGAGGTAGCGATTTACTATTATACGGAAGCATTAAAGATCGTTCCAAATGATGCGCTTTGTCTCAATAATAGGGCATGGGCTAAATTTAAATTGGGACAATGTGATGGTGCCGTTGATGACATTGATAGATCAATCGAAATAGAAGAAAATGCTTACTCATTGCATACCAAAGGTTCTATTCTAGTTTGTCAGAAGAGATATCGCGAGGCTATTGATTATTTCAATCGAGCTATTTTAATTTTGGATGAACCTGAAGCGGAGTATTTTTTTGACAGAGCTAAAGCAAAAGAATCGATTGGAGAAAAAGCAGGTGCTAAACTTGATTTTGAAAAAGCAATAAGTATAGAGCCTTCTAATGTTGATTACAAAGTTCATTACGAATTGTTCAAACAAAAAAGTGTAGTTCCAGTGATAACATGGGACTTACCGTTTAAAAGTTATACTGCTGCTCCAAATGATGTTTGTAGAATTAAACTTTGTATCAATTCACCTACCAAAATGGATGATATGAAAATTTATATTAACAACAGTCTTTTTGAATCTCGTGGAATTACCATTGCAGATGAATGTGACCAAGGTTTAGATCAGGAAATAAAGCTTCAAGCTGGTAAAAATGAAGTTTTTGTGCAATTTAGTGTGAATGGACAGCTGTTTAAGTCAGAAATTAGGACTATCGATTATAATCCTACTAAGAAAGCAAGCAATTATCATGCTTTGTTAATCGCAGTTCAAAATTATAAGGATCTAGGAATTAAGGATTTATCAAAGCCAATTCAAGATGCGAAGGAATTAAAAGATATATTATTGAGCAAGTACACTTTTGATAGTAGTTCTGTGACTTTATTGCAAAATCCGACAAAAGAAATGATAATTAATGAATTGATTAAGTTGCAAGGCGAGCTTGGTGCGAATGATAATTTGCTCATTTATTATTCTGGTCATGGTATGAACAAAAATGAAGTTGGCTATTGGCTGCCTAGCAATTCTATTATGGATAACCGTTCAACATGGTTATCGAATAGTGAATTCAGAGATTATTTAAATGGAATAAAAACAGAACATACTTTGGTTATAGCAGATGCTTGTTTTAGTGGTTCTATCTTTAGTGGTGAGTTTAGAGATGTTGAATCATTTTCCTGTGAGGAAATGTCTAAGGTAAAAAGCAGAAGAGCCATGACTAGTGGAGCAAATACAGTTGTTCCAGATGAAAGTGTGTTCTTAAAATATATGTGTACTATTCTGTCAGCAAATGAACAAAATTGCTTATCTGCAGAAGAACTTTATAGTCGTATTAAACCATCTGTAATAAGTAATAGTCCAAATAATCAAATTCCACAATTTGGTATTTTACCGCAAGTTGGAGATGAAGGAGGGAATTTTGTTTTTAGAAAAAAATGATAAAATGAGATTAAGTAAAAAATATGGGATTCTAATTTTTCTATTTTTTTCAATAGAAATGACATTTAGTCAAAATTTCTTTATGGGTATCCCTGAGGGGCGAGATTCATTATATGACTTAACGGATAAGAAAGCATTTTTATGTGAAGAAAATTATAGAAATGTTGGCTCTAGTTTTTCATTAAAAGAATATACTCCAACACCTGGTCATCAAGGTAATTATGGAACATGTGCTGCTTGGGCAACCACCTATTGCGCTAGGACTATACTAGAATCTATTGCAAACGAAGAAACGGATAAAATTCTCATTACAGGAAATGCTTTTTCTCCAGGTTTCATTTATCGTTTGGCCTCGAATAATCCACAATGTTCTGGTTCATTTACGACTGATTGTGCTCAGCGTATGAAAGATTATGGTGTTCCTAAAATGGCGGAATTTAGTATTGATTGCCCAATAGATTTACCTAAAAATATATATCATTTAGCACAAGAACACAAAATCAAAGCTTATGTAAAATTATTTGACAATACGATGTATAATGAGGTAAATGATAAAGAAAAAATACAGTTTGTTAAAAAGAGCATAAGTGAAAAATATCCAGTTGTCATTAGTATGATTTGCCCAAATTCTTTTATGGATAAGAAAATGTATGGAAACGATCTATGGTTACCAACTGAAGATTTGAATTCACAAATTAACCATCAACATGGAAGACATGCGTTGTGTGTTGTTGGTTATGATGATGAAAAGTATGGTGGTGCATTTGAAATTCAAAACAGTTGGGGAACAGATTGGGGAAATGAAGGCTATGTTTGGATTAAATATAGTGACTTTGCAAAATTTACATATCAAGCAATTGAAATAATCGGGTATGAAAATTATTTGAATCAATCTACAACATTGTCCGGTGGTTTAAAATTATTGCTTTCAACTGGGGAAAATGTAAATGCTACTTATAAGGAAAATGGTATTTATAAGTTAGATAAGCCCCTTTCATCAGGTGAAAGATTTAGACTTTATTTGAATAGTTCATCTCCAACATATTTATACTCGATAAATATTGATAGTCGCGGTGAAATTGATAAAATCTTTCCTTTTCAAGATGGGATTAGTCCAATATTGAATTATAAATACAATGATGTGGCTATCCCTTCTGAAGATAAACAAATGCGCTTAGATGGAGATACAGGTATGGAATATTTGTGCCTAATTTATTCCAAAAAGGCTCTTGATTATAATGCATTAGTTACCAAAATTAGTTACCAATCAAATAACAGAACAATTTATCAGAAGTTTCAAGATTGTTTTGGTGAGAACCTTCTTTCACCTGATAAGGTAAATTATAATCTTCAAACGAAAGAAGTTAAATTTACCGCCTTGACAAAATTAAATGATGTTATTGTCGTAATTCTTGAAATTGACCATATAAATTAAAATGGTTTTATTTATTCAAAAACTTAACTAAAAGAACCTAAAGGATTTGGTTGGAAAACTAACCAAAAAAAAGCAAGGTATAACAAGGCACATAACAAAAATTGCACTGGTTGTGTGCTTCAATTGGTGTTTGATTTATTATTTGCGTTTTGCTTTATCAGTTTTATACAATTTTATTTTGAACATTTTTTACGAAAAAACATTACCAAGACTTTAATTACTATGACATCAAATTAGAAAAGGTGAAAGATGTGGAGATGGTTATGGAATTGCAGAATTAAAAGCACTCGGTAATTATGACAATTCATCTATTCATTCGTATATTCTATAAACGATCATCATAAAAAAAATACAACAATTATGAACTACATCATTAATCTTTTTGGGACAGGAATTCGCTACTGGCATTGCGAAGTGGACCAAGATATGTTTGATGAAATGAATCGAATACGAATAAAGAACCAGGTTGAATGGGAAATAGTGCTATTCAACCTTGAATTTTTAGATTATTATGGCTTCTCTCATTGGAGCGAACTTTCATCTTGCCCCGGAAAAGTTGGATTTCTACTTGATCCTCAAAACCGCATTGAAATTAAAAAAGGTTCAAAATTAATTACGCGTTTTCTTGCGAACGAATTAGACACCGACACAACCTTGTTTCCATTGTATGACACCTCCTTAATTGACGTACCTATTTTTGAGAACGCACATTCAAAATACTTCACCCTTATACAATTTGAAAAAGGATTAATTGGAAAATACAAATTCGAATCAGAATCTTTTTCAATTGAACAAATGCATTATGGACTTTCATCTATCGGCAAGAATAAATTTTTATCCCAAGTGCAATTTGGAAATACCATCATCGAATCAAATCAAGAAGATGGATTAGTTACAGGTTGTGAAGTTATTTTCTAATTTCACCATTCAAACTCCATCAATTATTCTCCGCTTTGTATCCTGCCTTTTTCACAAACTTCTCCGGAATCGCTATCCCACTAATTCTTCCGTCTTTAAAACGAAAGGTATAGCGTAAAACGTGTTCATTGATAAATGGATCTTCTTCTTCACCAAAAACGCTGATACACTGACAAGCAGCTAAACGAATCTCAAGCATCTCTGCACCCGGAAAAACATCCAACGAAATTCCGCGGTAAATCTTCATGAATGCATATTGATGTAATCCAAAACTGCGATTGTAGAATTGATCCTGAAAAAAATCGAGCGCTTCATTTTTCGTTAGATTATCTAAAAATAGGCCGTCATCGTGTAAAATCTCATCAAACAATTGGACATTCTTTGCACTAAATGCTAAAATAAAAGCTTCCAAGACTCGCGTATTGATATCCTTTCCATTCAAGCAGTTGACGGATATGAAAGTCTCTTTCATTTTTCGTTCGTTATTTAATTGATTTAAAATGGTAATACTTCTTCCTCACCGTCATCTTGAATATTCAAAGGGACGACATTTTCTAGATTATTCTGAGGTATTGCAGTCCCTCCAGCGGCAAGTTCAATTCGCCAAGCTTTCAACTCGGTATACCAACGACCGCTGAATTCCTTACTCTCTATTTCAATTTCCAATTTTAAGTTGTTGCCTACCACCAATTGTTGCTCATTGATTCGATCACCCCAAATTGAAACACATACTTTCTTCGGATATTGTCCATCCGTTTCTACGATGATATCCTGTTTTTTCCATTCGCCATTTCTTCCTGTACCTGTTTGGATTGGAAGCACTTGTACTAGTTTACCTATTAATTGCATATTGGTTTATTTAAGGGTTAATTAATTTAAATCAGAAAGAATTTCTGGACTTTCTATAAAATGTTTTGGAATCTGAATATCGCAGATTAAATCATCTTTAAATCGGAAACAAAAACGGAACACACGTTCAGATTTCTTTGGATCTGCAGCCGCTCCAAATTTACTTTTTGAACGCTCCTCAGTACTCAAGCGAATTTCAACCACTTCTGCACCTGGAATTTTATCCAAAGCAATTCCACGGTTTACACGCGCATGGTGAAACATGAATTTTTCATGATCCTTACCAAAAAACATATTGTAGAATTCCGCCGCCATTCGTTCTCTCGAATATTTTCCTAAAAACAATCCTTTCTTGTGTAACATACCTTTTAAGGCATCAACATTGCTTCCATTGAAGGCATGAACAAAATAATTCGTCAAACGCGTATTTTGACTTTGTTCGTCCTTTGTAGATTTAAGAATGCTGATTGTTTCCATGAAGTAGATTTAGTTTGTTTCGCCCCACTTGTCAAATGCTGTACCACAATCAAAATCGCATTAAAATTCACAATAAATTTGTCTTGATGTATCATTTTAAGTATATTTATATCAAATTTTGACAATGAAAACACTAATCTCTTGGGTAGCCCAAAACAATGACTTTGAATCGGGCGGCGTAAATGAAGCTGGACCAAACTACACATTTCATAAATACTTCTTCAAAGGAGATCGCCATTTCATTCTATCTACAAAACCAGGTGATGATACGCGCACAGAGTTATTGGTCAACCATCTAAGAAGATCATTTCCGGATCGAACAATCGATGCCGTATACTTAGACATCAACGATCCAATTGATCACCAAGAGATTCAGTCAAAAATCACTCCTTTTCTTGCCAATTATGTGGATGATCAAATCGCTTTGTTTATTTCACCTGGTACGCCAGCTATGCAAGTCGTTTGGTATTTGTGCCACATGAACATGAATTTGAAAACAACGCTTTATCAAACGCGTGAAGCACGGCATACAAAAACGAAGGAGAAACCTGAATTAATAAAAATCGACTTATCCAATTCTTCGCTTCCTGTTACAGCTGTGTATCATCAAAAAGAAATCAAGCGTATTGGTCCGAGTGACGATTACAAAATAACCCCTGCTATTGAACCAATCTACCTGAATGCTGACAAAGTAGCACAAACAGATGAAGTTACCGTACTTATTTTGGGAGAAAGTGGGACCGGAAAGGAAAACCTCGCGAAATACATTCACAATAGTTCTATTCGAAAGGAGAAACCGTACATTCCAATAAACTGTTCCGCTTTTAACGATCAACTGCTTGAATCACGTTTGTTCGGTTATAAAAAAGGAGCTTTTACCGGCGCAGACAAAGATACGCCTGGACTTTTTGAATTGGCCAATGAAGGAACCATTTTCCTAGATGAAATTGGAGATATTTCACCCTACATGCAACAAGCTTTATTGCGCGTTTTGCAAGAAAAGGAAATCATGCCATTGGGTGGGAAAGCCAAAAAAGTAGATGTACGCGTTATCGCTGCAACGAATCAAAACCTAGTGAAACGCTGCGAGGAAAAAATCTTTCGGTGGGATTTATACTACCGTCTTTCTGTGGTTGAACTCGATGTACCTACCCTATTGCAACGCGGAAAATCAGATTTAAAAACCATGATTGAGTACTTTTTGACTCAGAAAAAGCGTCAGCTAAAAAAAAGTAAAAAACTGCAAATTGAAAAGGATGCGATGGAAATTCTACTCAACTATTCCTACCCCGGAAACATTCGCGAATTGGAAAACATTATATCGCGTTTGTATGTCTTCAATGAAGAATCAGTTTCCGCAGACGTGCTACCAAAGCGCCTAAAACAAGAATCAGTCAACAAACCAATGAATTGGGATTATATTGAAAAAGAACATATCGAACGCGTCTTAAAACACTTCAACGGAAACAAGCGTCAGACCGCATTTGCGATCGGCTGGGCCATTAATACGTTGGGCGCAAAGATGGAGAAGTATGGGATTAAGGAATACTAAAGACTAAAAGAAAGCACTTTAAAAAAAATCTTTCTATCAATAAATTTACAGCATCTAAAAATCAACTTTAAGTTTTAATTCTATATTTGCCCTAAAGAACTGCGAATAATTTGATTAACTTTCAACAATTCACTAAAAAATGGCACGTATAACTTTGAATAAAAAAACTAATTTTCGAAACAAATTTACCTTTGTCTTAATTCTAACAATTGCTAGTTTCACAACCTCTTGTTCTCACTTATTTTTTGAAGAAATTCAACCAAAAGGAGGCGATTTACAAAATGAATTCCCTTCTAAAATTCAACGAGATTTTTCAAAATGGTGTTATACTGATTCTTTAGGAAAAGAGATTTGTTTTGATAGAAAAGAAATAATGTTACTAGATACTTTAGAATTGAAAAATCTAGTAAAACAAGATACAAATCTAAGAAATGCCATGTTTATTCAATTTGAGGACAAAACAATCAATTTTGAATCTCTTTCAATGGATTTGAATGGAAAATATGAATTGAATAAAGATGTATTTTTGTCTAAAATTGATAGTTTCTATGTTTTAAATTTGAAAATTGATTCAAAAAATTACATAAAAACAAATGGTAAGGCAATTAAAAAAGATTTGTACGAATGTTTTGCCTTTATGTTAGATTCATCTGACAATGTTCAATTTTTTAGAATTACAGATGATGCACTCTTAAAACATAAAACGGCTATTATTCCAAAAGAAGGTGGTGCTGAATCCCATATTTCAAAAAATCAGATAACGAAAAAAAATATTATTAAAGTTTTATATTACAGGCCTATGCCTTTCATATTATTAAACAAGGCTAAAGGAATAGTAAATGGGCCTCAGATAAATGAAGAGGCAGGTGTTGAATGTGAGCCTACCTTAAGGGAATACAACAAATCTTTAAGAACAGAAAAAAAAGCGCTCAAAAAATCGAATTGATAAACCAATTAATTATTCAATCCCCATTCTCTTTTGAATGGGGATTTTTTTACCCTACACCATCTTCAAATTACTCTTAATAAACTCCTCAATCATTCTGCTATCGATGTTGTACTTTTTTAATCTTGCGTAAACAGGTTCAATGTCTTTTAAGATTTCATAATCGGAGTAGTGGCGCGAACCATCTTTGGATTGATAATCTTTGCTTTTGACAATTTTCTGTGTGAAGAAATCATTCGAATCTTCATTCAAAAAATCCATAGGAAGTTCTAATTGTTCTTTTGCTGATTTCTTCGTTAGAAAATTCGTTTGTTCGGTTAACTCGCAACGCTGAAAGTAAACATCATTTCTGCGAACGGTTACCGCTCTTAACCATCTTTAAATTACTTACTTGTTTTAATTTTTTATTACATTAGCTAGATAAATTAACTACTACTATGCGCTCTATTCTACTTTTTGCAGTTCTATTTAATCACTCGTTTTTTTTCAGTCAAAGCACATTCCAACTTGCTCTAGGTGGGGCTCAGGAAGAATTTGCTTATTCATTTCAACAAACAGATGACAACGGTTTTATTGTAGCTGGAAGAACATTTAGTTTCGGCACTGGAGGATGGGAATGCTATATGTCTCGATTCAATAGCAACGGTGATACACTTTGGACAAAGACATATGGAAATGTTTTATACGATGAACTGCAAGATGTCGATACTACTAGTGATGGCGGCTTTATAGCTGTTGGACATACCACTACAACAGATTGGGATGGAAATGTTTACCTCATTAGAACCAATGCCAATGGGATTGTTTTATGGTCAAAAGAATATGGTGGTTCAATAGGTTTGTCTGATAAAGGCTATTCCGTTAGGGAAACATCCGACGGTGGTTTTATTATTACAGGCACAACAGAAACCTATGGCTCAGGAGGAGACGATGTGTATGTGTTAAAGGTTAGCTCTTTAGGAGCAGTGCAATGGACAACAACTATTGGTTCTGCAGGAACAGTAAGTGTAATGGATGCTGGGAGAGAAGTTCAAGAAACAAATGACGGTGGATATATTGTAGTTGGTTATACCAGTGCAATAGATATAAATTTTTCCGATGTATACCTTATAAAATTAAATTCAGCTGGAGTTGTTCAATGGAAAAAAACTTATGGTGGAAATTCTTACGATATTGGATATACTGTCCAACAAACCACCGATAATGGTTTTATTATTGGAGCAACAACAAACAGTTATGGAGCTGGAAATTGGGATGCATACCTTATAAAAACAGATGTGAATGGAGTTCTTCAATGGAGCAAAACATATGGTAAATCGGGAGAAGATCGCGCTCAATGTGCACGACAAACCCCGGATGGCGGATACATTCTTTGTGGACGATCTACTAGTTTTGGTCTTGGTAGTTTTGATGTGGGCTTATACAAAACAGATGCCAATGGAACATTATTGTGGACTAAAGGGTATGGAAGTGCAGGCGATGATCAAGGATTTTATGTGAGGCCAATAGGTACTTCATTCGTTTTTTGCGGATATACTGTAAGTTTTGGTGCTGGTAGTAAAGATGTATTCTTTGCTAAGTCGGGTGCAAATGGGAACGTTGGCTGCAATGAAATAACTGGTTCAGCTTTTACAACAACAAGTCCATCAACAATTACAAGTACAGCTGGAAATAATTCGACAGGCGGCGGGGCAATTACACCAGCCACTGCAACACGAAATACACTTTCTGTTAAATCTGTTTTATGCGCTTCAAGTGGCGCTTGCACTGTTAACTCTAATTTTACCGCCTCAGCCACAGCAATTTGTTTGAATGGAACTATCAATTTTACAAATACCTCAACAGGAGCAACAACGCAAAGCTGGTTGTCAAATGGAATAAGCTTTAGCTCAGCAGTAAATGCCACTAGTACTTTTACAAATGCTGGAACGTATGTTATAAAACTAATTAGTTACAATGGTTCTTGCTCTGATACAAATAGTATAAATATTGTTGTGTCATCACCAAGTGCTGCTAATATTTCAAATACTGCATGTCAAAGTTACGTATGGCCGATAAATAATCAAACCTATACGCAATCAGGAATTTATTCAGCAACTATTCAAAATATAGCAGGATGTGATTCCGTCATTACATTAAATCTTACCATCAATCAACCAACAAATTCTTCAGAAACAGTTAGCAATTGTAGCAGTTACACTTGGGCAGCAAACGGACAAACGTATTCTCAAAGTGGAACGTACAACTATACATTTACAAATGCTGCTGGTTGTTTATCAACTCAAACACTCTATCTAACGATCAATCAACCAACAAATTCTTCAGAAACAGTTAGCAATTGTAGCAGTTACACTTGGGCAGCAAATGGACAAACGTATAGTCAAAGTGGAACGTACACCTCGACATTTACAAATGCTGCTGGTTGTTTATCAACTCAAACACTCTATTTGACAATCAATCAACCAACAAATTCTTCAGAAACAGTTAGCAATTGTAGCAGTTACACGTGGACAGTAAATGGACAAACATATACTCAAAGTGGAACGTACACCTCGACATTTACAAATGCTGCTGGTTGTTTATCAACTCAAACACTCTATTTGACAATCAACCAACCAACAAATTCTTCAGAAACAGTCAGTAATTGTAGCAGTTACACTTGGGCAGCAAATGGACAAACGTATACTCAAAGTGGAACGTACACCTCGACATTTACAAATGCTGCTGGTTGTTTATCAACTCAAACACTCTATCTAACGATCAATCAACCAAGTGATTCTACCTTAACAGAATCAGCATTAGATTCATTTACTTTAAACGGTCAAACCTATACGCAATCAGGAACCTACACACAAGTAATTCCCAACGCTGCGGGTTGTGACAGTACAATTACATTGAATTTAACATTAAACTTTACTGGTTTAAACGAGCTTCAAACTACATTTACTATCGCTCCAAATCCAACGATGGAAATCTTAACTATCACTTCAAGTAAAGCTCTTTTTGATGAATATGTACTCTTTGATCCAAATGGTAGAAAAGTGCTTTCAGGCACATTAACAGGTACATCAACCCTATTAGATTTATCAAAACTTTCACGTGGTAATTATATCCTTCAAATTGGAGAGCAGAAAACACCTGTTAAGATTTTAAAACAATAAACAATTCAGTCCCCATTCTTTTCAGGATGGGGATATTTTTTGAAAGAATTAAACCCTCTTCAAATTACTCTTTATAAACTCCTCAATCATTCTGCTATCGATGTTGTACTTTTTTAATCGTGCGTAAACAGGTTCAATGTCTTTTAAGATTTCATAATCGGAGTAGTGGCGCGAACCATCTTTGGATTGATAATCTTTGCTTTTGACAATTTTCTGTGTGAAGAAATCATTCGAGTCTTCATTCAAAAAATCCATAGGAAGTTCTAATTGTTCTTTTGCTGATTTCTTCGTTAGAAAACTAGTTTGCGCGGTTAAAGTAACTGCATTCACTTTGATCGTTTTGGCATCAATCAAAATTGATATGTCGGCATCAGCGATTTTATTTATGACATCATAAAAATCTTTAAAATAAAATTCTGTTTTACAATAACCTATTGGGATGACATCCAGATAAATTTCGTTTCCAGGCAATTTAAAAATTACTCTTGTTGGTGTTGCAATTAACTCGCAGCGCTGAAAGTAAACATCATTTCTGCGAACGGTGACTGGTTGCTTCAATTGACGCAATGCTTGTACGAATTCTTTTCTTGGAAAACTAAAACAAACCATCATTAATCTGTGTTTTTGGAATCAAGTAATAAATAAAATTCAGTCTTCATCTTTGTATAGAGTGGATCGTCAAGTCCGCGCACTTGTCCAATAAATGCAATGCTTCCTTCCAAACGATTAAGGAAAAACTTTTTACGATCAAAATATGGATTTTCAGGTGATACAAAATGATTGCGAGTAGCAGTTTCGATCCCATTCACGCGCAAGTCATGCAGCATTGCGCGCACCAACTTCAATAAACGCCGATTAACATTTACTTTTGTATTAACAGTTATTCCAGTGACTGACTGCTTGCGATTATTAAGTCTTTGACGCAATTTCTTTTCGTTCAAACGAAAACCAAAGGACTCAATAATAGCGCGTAACTCCAATATTTGGCTCGGTGAAAAAACTATGTCCGCTGAAAATGTCAAATCATCTGCATACCTCGAATAATTTACCTTGTTCTTAATAGACCATTGTTGCATGGCGTGATCTAATGGGAGACAAATAAAATTTGAGATTACGGGAGACGTTGGCGCTCCTTGAGGCATTCGTCCTTTATGTGTTGTGAGCAAGCCAATGGCAATTGCTAAATCTTCATTAAATTGAAAGGGCGCACTCTTTAACAATTCCTTCACTTTTCGTGCTGTGATGGAAGGAAAAAAATCTTCTAAATCAATATTTAACACAGCCTTTTTACCAACATGATGCTTGGCATTCTCTACAATATTGGCTTGAATTTCATGATTCCCCACTTGAAGAACAAACCCGTGTACATTGGTTGGTCGTAGTCTCAAATAAATAAATTGTAAATAACGGTTCAACTTTTTCTGAACCCTCAACAGGTTTTTTTCAGGTGCTGAAATATCGCGTTTTCCTCCGCTCTTTTTAGGAATCGAAAACGTGTTATAATTGGGCTTATTGATCAGGAATTCAAGATTATAAAACGGCTCGTTTAACAATAGACATAAATCAGTCGCACATTGCATGCGCAAAAAACGATTTGAATAGTTTTCACGCATTTGAAAATTTTTAATGCGATTCTTTTTCACTTCAATTCTTCGTTCGGCTAGCGTTTGCTTGAAATTGCCGTTAGATATAGAAGGTTGAAATTCATTTGCTGGTTTATTCATGTTTGAAAAAGTAAAAAAGAGCCGCTGTACTTATCTTTATTTAGGAATGCATGCTGATGGAACGAAGTGGAAGAAGCATGCATTGCCAATGCTTCATACTCGTCCCGTACATAATCGGATTGCAGGAACACAATCACAGGTCGTCCAATTCGACGCATAAGTTTTAGACAGCGGCTCTGAGTTTCTAATTAAAATGGAGTAGGATCATCAAAATCACCCAACCGATCAGGATTTATGACAAAATTGTAATTTGGAGGACTGAATGGAACAAATTTCGTGAATTGTTCATTCACTTTTAAGCGAACAACATCTATGATCCCACTGCGATTTTTACACATAATTAAATCAACAAGACGAACCGTACTGTTTCCATATTCATCTTGTAGTAAACCATAATATTCTGGTCGGTAAATAAAAACCACCTTGTCAGCATCTTGTTCAATTGCTCCACTTTCTCTTAAGTCAGACAAAACCGGACGTTTATCCCCTCCCCTTTGCTCAACTGATCTGCTTAACTGACTCGTCGCCACCACACACACATTTAATTCTCTCGCAATATTCTTCATTTCCCTGCTGATATATGACACCTCCAATTCACGATTATTCCTATATCTATTAGAGCTCAACAATTGCAAATAATCGACAATTATCACTTTTACATTAAAATCTAGCACATGCTGACGACACAAAGCTTTGAACGCTGTCATGCTATTCATTGGCTGATCAAGGATGCGCAATTTCAAACGAGACAAATCAACTTTCGCCAATTCCAATTGTTTTAATTGAATCTCACTCAAATTTCTTTGCATGTAATAATTGGCAGGAAGTTCGGTTAATGAAGCAACAACGCGAGCTGTTAACATAAAATTCGATAAGTCCAGAGAGTAATAAAGTACCTCATGGTCAGCCGCTATATTAACCGCCAAATTCACTAGTAAATGTGTCTTTCCCATAGCTGGTCGACCACCAATTACTACAAATTCTCCAGGCCATAAGCCACCAAAAACGCTGTCATATTCATCTAAACCTGTTTTAATCGATTTTGAAGAAAACGGAACGGATGAGCGATCTTGTTCCTCAACGATCTCACCAATTAATTTTGAGTCAGCAATTTGAAAATGACAAGTATCAA
>JAIOZF010000071.1 GCA_021740745.1 Crocinitomicaceae bacterium
AATTGGTGATTTTGTGCGGGTGAATTTCGAGCCAGAGACAATCAAATATGTAAATATTGACGGTTATATTGCTGAAGACCGCTTGTATGGAGGGAAATATTTTTTCTATGACAAGATGGATACTTTAGATCATGTGATCAATGATTCAATCGTGCTGTTCCGGTCTTGGTTCAAAGGAGACACATCTTTACTATATAATCGAACGTATTATCCTTCCGATAAAAAATTGACTTTCGACCTTTATTCGGTTATGGGAACACCTTCTTTGGAAGCAGAAATTAATTTCGGAGAAGATTTCAATAGTTGGACTGGATCAAAAAATTTCTATGCAGGCGATTTAAGGTTGGAAACAAAAAGTTCTGCCTCTTTCTCTGAATTTTACACCAAAGATTCTATTCCACAGCGACATGTAAATTCATTTTCCGAATATTTTGAAGTAACTGACGATCATACCTTGTATAGTAAAGGAAAAATATTTAACGGTTCCGTTGAAATGACCTTTGGCAACAAGAAATTCTCTATGCAAACTGGTAAAAAACTGCAAGTTAATTTTGGAAACAACCCAAGAAAATTCGATAAACTCGATAAACAAGTAATGAAATACCGCAAAACGGGTAAAATTAAAAATGAACTCTTGTTTAAGATTATTGATGCATCTGAAACGGATGAACAATATGCTTCTGGAATCTACTCTAATTTATTTGGTGGTTCATTAAACCAATTGGTTGAATTCCCTTATGATGAATATGGTGAGTACGGAGATTATGAAGGTGAGGGAGGCGGTTTTTATCCTTCGACATCTAAAGTTGTGGGTCAGTACATGAATGGTAAACCAAGTGGTTTGTGGAAAGTTTACGATCAAAAAGGCAAACTAATTACTGAAGTGAACTACGTAAATGGTGAATTAGAAGGAACCATGAATTCTTACGCATATGCATACCCTAGAAATAAAGATTATTATGGATATGAAGAAGATTTGGGCGATTCGCTTCCAAAGAAAAGAACATATTATTTGGCAAGTAAATATGAGTTTAAAAATGGTATGATGAATGGCGAAGCAGTCAATTTCAATTGGCTCGGCGAAACAACCATGAGTGAGAATTATAGAGACGGGATGAAAGAAGGTAAAGCTTTCGAACGGAATAAATTAGCGCATACCAATTTGAATTATGAAAATGGATCGTTAGATGGTTATGTTAGAACATATTTAACGCTTCCAAAAAAAGATTCATTGATTCTATTTGATTTAAACTTCCAAAATGGTTTACTACAAGGAGAATCGAAATCATACCACACAAATGGTAAAATTGCCAAAAAAGGGTTCTTCTTGAATGGCGACCCAATTGATGATTATGAAGCTTATGATACACTAGGATTCAAGTATCACTATGTTAAGTTTATGTATTCTTATCCTGTTGAAGAAAAAATTTGGGAAGAGAATCAACTGAGTGTGCGTTATTTATTCGATTGGAGAGATTCAATTGAATTTAGTCCGTCCGACATTACCTCAACACAAAGTTTAGATCGTGTGTTATACAAATTGGGGATTGGTCGCGAGAATATGTACGAACCGTATTATGGTCGTCCAAGTATAGTTGAAAAGACGGGGATCGATTACCACATGACGAAATATTATCCAAATGACTCAATTGCGCGAGATGGAAGCTTGTCAGTTGGAAAGAAGGTTGGTTGCTGGAAGTTTTATAGTTATGAAGGTGAATTCTTGTATGAGGCAGATTATTTCGATACGGTTATCGTAATTAATGACTCTGTGAAGTTTAAGGCCAAAGGAATTTTAACCGACTATAACGCTGCTGGTGATAAGTTGAGCGAAAGTTATATCATTGAAAAATTTGAGAAGTATGATTGTTCGCATACCGACCACTATGAGATTCGTCAATTGATGACTATTTGGCAAGCGCATGATTCATTGAATCGATTCAACGGTTATGTGAAGAATTACTATGACAATGGGGTCTTGCAAAACGAAGGCAACATGAAGGATGGTTTACCAACAGGTGTTTGGAAATACTATGATCCATACGGCAAACTGAATCAAGTGGGTGAATTTGTTCTAGGCAAAAGAAATGGCCGCTGGTTGGGTGGTGATTTATCTAAAACAAAATACTTGGGAGATATTTGTTTGAATCCAAACATGCCGAATATTGAGGAAGTAATCAAGTACCGTGAAAAATTATTGGACATCGTTATTACAAATTATAAAATGGGTAAAGCCCTGAATAAGGAGTTTTATGATGTAAACATGAACAATTATGAAGTAGAAGGTGAGGGTGAGTCTGTTCCAGAAGAAGAGATCATGGAAGAAACCGAAGAATAGTAAAATTAATACCTAAGAAAAGAGATGGCTGAATAGTCATCTCTTTTTGTTTTGGGACAGCTTATTCCGTTAACTTCATTACTTTTGTTAAAACAAAGATTTTACCATGATTCAATTGAAACATAGTGGAGATTTAGATCTCCTTTTTTCATCCATTGTAATTGTTTCTAATAAGAAAACGAAATTGGATAAATCACTCTCAGATGAGGTGCATTTATTTCATAAAAAGTTTCACAAAGGGGAAGAGAAGTTTGATTTTTTAAAGACATTAAACGGTTTTATTTTCTTTGTAAAAGAAGATCAAAAGGTAGAAGAGCTTAGAGTTTTAGGTGCTAAAATCATCGGCTATTTAACGAAAGAAAACACATCCATTCATTTTACTGGAGAAAGTGATGCAATCTTGGCTGTTGCGGAAGGATTGCTTTTATCAAGTTATCAGTTCATTGCGTATTTTAAAGACGCAGAGAAAAAGAAATTGGGATTAACTGAAGTATTTCTTCCTGCTGATATTTCTCAGAAGAAAATAGATGAATTGGTTTCAATTGCAAAAGCAGTATTTTGGGCAAGGGATAGAGTAAATGAACCTGTTTCACATTTAAATGCAAGTCAATTAGCGCAACACATAGCTGATTTAGCACCAGAAGCAGGATTTTCGGTTCAAATTTTAGAAAAAACACAAATCGAATCCCTGAAAATGGGTGGTTTATTGGCGGTGAATCGCGGTTCAATTGACCCACCAACTTTTACCATAGTAGAATATAAGCCAGAAAAGGCAATTAATAAAAAACCAATTATTTTAGTTGGGAAAGGGGTAGTGTATGATACAGGTGGTTTGAGTTTAAAACCGACTCCAGCCTCAATGGACGTTATGAAATGTGACATGGCCGGTGGCGCATGCGTTGTGGGTGCAGTTTATTTAGCAGCCCTGCAAAAACTAAAAGTTCATGTCATAGCCTTGGTTCCAGCAACTGACAATCGTCCTGGTATGAATGCCTATACACCCGGTGATGTTATTTCAATGTACGATGGAACAACTGTTGAAGTCTTAAATACTGATGCAGAAGGTAGAATGATTTTGGCAGACGCGCTTTCTTATGCAAATAAATTTAAACCTGAATTAGTAATTGATGCGGCAACCTTAACTGGTGCAGCAGTGAGAGCGATTGGTACGAAAGCATCCGTAGTAATGGGTAATGCTGATAATAAGTATTTTGATTTACTCGAGAAATCTGGAATTGAAACGCATGAACGTGTTGTTCGTTTTCCTTTTTGGGATGATTATGCAACCGAGATGAAATCGACCATCGCTGATTTGAAAAATATTGGTAGTGCCAATGCAGGAATGATTACAGCAGGAAAATTCTTGGAACATTTTGTAAAAGCGCCGTATATTCACATGGATATTGCCGGTCCAGCTTGGTTGGATACGAAGGAAGATTACAAAGGACAAGGTGGAACAGGTGCTGGTGTGCGCTTGCTTTATAACTTTTTGAAGAAATTGAAATGACAGATATAAATAAAGAGAAGGAGAAGGAATACCTGAACCCGAATCCGGTTCGTGTTGGAATTTCTATTGGCGATGTGAATGGAATCGGTCCAGAAGTAATAATGAAGGCCTTGAAAGATCCACGTATTTTAATGGATTGTACGCCAATTATTTATGGATCAACAAAGGTCTTTTCTCATTACAAGAAATTATTAGAGGAAAATGATTTTGCTTACCAATCGTGCAAAGAAGTTGAAGAAGCGATTATGCGAAAAATCAACGTTGTGAACGTTTGGCATGATGAAATCACGTATGATTTGGGTCAGGCAACAGAAACAGGTGGTAAGTTCGCATTTATGTCCTTAGAAAAAGCAACCCAAGATTTGGCCGCTGGAAAAATTGATGTATTGGTTACCGCACCAATTTCAAAAGAGGCCATGGCAAAATCTGGATTCAAGTTCCCGGGTCATACTGAATATCTTGCTGATTTAGCAGGTGAAGAAGAAGCCTTAATGGTTATGGTTGCTGGTTCATTAAGAGTAGCCTTGGTAACAACGCATATTCCACTTAAAGACGTGAGTACAACCTTAACGCGTGAGAAGATTTACAACAAGATCAAAATGTTTGAAAACAGTTTGAGAAGAGATTTTGGAATCGTTCGACCTAAAATTGCAGTGTTTGGTTTAAATCCTCATGCTGGCGAAAATGGTAAGATGGGGACAGAAGAGCAGGAAATTATCGTTCCAGCAATTAACATGGCTAAGAACGAAGATTTATTAGCTTTTGGTCCTTTTCCAGCGGATGGATTCTTTGGGTCCGATGCGAAAAATCAATTTGATGGGGTTTTAGCAATGTATCACGACCAAGGATTGGCAGCGTTTAAAGCATTAGCATTCGATGATGGGGTTAATTATACAGCAGGTTTGCCTGTTGTAAGAACATCTCCTGATCATGGAACAGCATTCGATATAGTAGGAAAAAATAAAGCATCTGAAATGTCAATGAGAAGTGCAATTTACGTTGCAATGGATGTTTTTAAGGATAGAAAAAGGTTTAAGGAAATAACAGCCAACCCGCTGGCATTCAGTCCAAGAGAAAAGAAACGACCGGGCAGTGATATCGAATGATTTGAAAATTAAGATGAAAAAAAATCAAGATATTAACAATTATACGTTTAAATTGTTACCTTTGCCCTCCAATTTTCAGGCGATTTGAAGTCGAAAAGAACATACATGATACCCTTCCTTGGATTAAAACAAGGATTTCATGATTTCGAATATGAGATTGATGACGCTTTTTTTGGAGAAACTGAATATTCTATCATTCACAGTGGAAACGTCCACGTAACGTTGAGTTTAGAGAAGAAGGAAACGATGTTAATCGGTAAGTTCATTATTTCAGGAACTGTTTCAACCGATTGTGATCGCTGCAATGATCCATTGGAAGTTCCCGTAAAAGGGGAGTACCAATTGATTTTTAGATTTGGAACAGATCCGTCAGATGACGAGTCCTTGATTATCATTCATCCTGACGCTTATGAAATTGATGTAAGAGAGAATATTTACGAACTGATTACAGTTTCAATGCCCAGCAGATTGTCGCACAAGCGAGAAGATTGCAACGAAGAAATGATTGCCTTGTTAAAACAATATTCAGGACTTCCAGATCAGAATGACGAGGATTTGGACGATGAAGATTGGGATGACGAAGATGATTGGGACGACGAGGATGATGATGACGAGGATTGGGACGATGATGATGATAAAGAAGATGATCCGATTGACCCAAGGTGGTCAGTTTTAAAAGATTTGAATTAAACAGTTAATAAATAAGTAAAATGGCACATCCAAAGCGAAAAATATCGAAGACGAGACGTGATAAGAGAAGAACTCACGTTAAGGCTATTGCGAAGAACATCGCTACTTGTCCAACTACTGGACAACCGCATTTGTTTCACCATGCTCACTGGCATGAAGGAAAACTATACTACAAAGGGAAGGTAGTAGCGGAAAAAGAAGTAGCAATTTAATTACTGTAGAATCTAATTCTTCGTCATGAAGATTGGAATAGATATCTTGGGCGGCGATTTTGCTCCAGACGCGAACGTTGCGGGAGCAGTTCTTGCTAAAAAGGAGCTTCCAAACGACGTGCAATTGGTATTGTTAGGCGACAGAGATCAAATCTCTAGTGGCCTTTCTTTGTTGGGTGAAAATCCGACAGATTACGAAATTGTGCACGCACCGGATATCATAACAATGCATGATCATCCAACCCGTGCAATTCCGCAAAAACCAAATAGTTCAATTGCTGTTGGATTTGATTTATTAGCGTCGAAACAAATTCAGGCTTTTGCAAGTACTGGAAATACAGGTGCAATGCTTGTTGGTTCTATCTATAAAATTAATACTGTTCCTGGTATTATTCGCCCTTGTATAACATCAACATTACCACAAATAGATGGTTCGAAAACGATTCTTTTAGATGTTGGGTCTAATGCAGATTGCAAAGCAGATGTATTGTACCAGTTTGCAGTATTGGGCGCACTATATTCAAAAAACGTTTATGGTGTTGAAAATCCGCGTGTTGCTTTATTGAATATCGGTGAGGAAGAATCAAAAGGGAATCTTCTAACGCTTGCTGCTCATAAACTTTTGGCAGAATCGGACGAAATCAACTTCATTGGTAATCTTGAAGGAAGAGATATCTTTTTTGCAAAGGCTGATGTTATTGTTTGCGATGGCTTTACAGGGAATATTGTATTGAAAGAAGCGGAAGGAATTTACACCTTAATGAAAAAACGTGGAATTCAGGATGAGTATTTCGATCGTTTTAATTACGAAAATTACGGCGGCACTCCTATTTTAGGGGTGAAAGGAAACGTTATTATTGGTCATGGAATTTCCAATGATATCGCCGTTAAAAATATGATTTTGCATTCATATGAAGTTGCTAAGTCTGGCTTAGCCACGCGTGTGAATGAAGCATTTAATTGATATGGGAAAAATTACAGCAGCAATAACAGGTGTTCAAGGATATGTTCCTGACTACATCATGACAAACGAAGAGCTTTCAACAATTGTCGATACATCGGATGAGTGGATAACATCTCGAACGGGTATCAAAGAAAGACGCATCATGAAAGATGGAGCTTCGTCTGACATGGCGGCTGCAGCTGTATCTCAATTATTGGAAAAAAAGGGTATTGATCCACTTGATATTGATTTAGTAATCATCGGAACGGTAACGCCTGATTATCCTTTTCCAAGTACAGCAAACGTTGTCTGCGATAAAGTAGGAATGAAGAATGCGTGGGGTTATGATTTAATTGCCGCTTGTTCTGGATTTATATATGCTTTGTCTACGGGTGCTCAATTTATTGAGACGGGTAGATATAAGAAAGTGATAGTGATTGGAGTTGATAAAATGACTTCAATTCTTGATTACCAAGACCGCACAACATGTGTGATTTTTGGAGATGGAGCAGGAGCTGTATTGTTAGAACCAAATGAGGAAGGAAATGGAATTATTGATTTCATCCTTCGAAGTGATGGTTCGGGTCGACAGTATTTGATTCAACCTGCTGGGGGATCTGTAAATCCACCTTCTCACCAAACAGTAGAAGATAGAATGCATTTTGTAAAGCAAGAAGGGAAGCAGGTCTTCAAATTTGCGGTTACAAATATGGCCGAGGTTTCTGCTGAAATCATGGAGAAAAATAATTTGACGAGCGAAGATGTTGATTGGCTAGTTCCACATCAAGCAAATTTGCGTATCATTGATGCAACAGCGAATAGAATGGGCTTACCACAAGAAAAGGTAATGATCAATATTCAAAAATATGGGAACACAACAGCTGGTACTTTACCTTTGTGCTTGTGGGATTATGAAAGTCAATTGAAGAAAGGCGACACACTAATTTTATCCGCATTCGGTGGTGGATTTACTTGGGGCGCAGTTTATTTAAAGTGGGCTTATTAATTAGAATAATTTAATTTTATAGTATAAAAATCGAAAAGTATGAATCTGCAAGAAATACAAGACTTGATCAAATTTGTTTCTAAATCGGGAGTATCTGAGGTAGAAATCGAAAGAAAAGACTTTAAAATTATCATTAAGTCTGAACAAAAAGGGAAAGAACAAATAATTGTTCAAGCTGCTATTCCAGCTGCCGCTCCCGCTGCTATTTCAGCTGCTCCTGTTGCTGCTGCTCCGGCTGCTCCTGAATCAGTTCCTGTAAACGATGATGCAAAATACATTACCGTTAAGTCACCAATGATTGGTACTTTCTACCGTTCAGCTGGACCAGACAAAGATTCATTTGTTAATGTTGGACAAACAATCGGAAAAGGAGATACATTGTGTATCATCGAAGCGATGAAATTATTCAACGAAATTGAATCTGAAGTTTCAGGTAAAATCGTTAAAGTATTGGTTGATGACGCATCACCAGTAGAATATGATCAACCATTATTCTTGGTAGACCCAGCTTAACAAATTTAGAATTTAGAATTTAGAATTCGGAATTAGCACCTGTGTTCAATTCATAATTCATCATTCACAATTCATAATTCAAGAAGTATGTTTAAAAAAATATTAATTGCCAATAGAGGTGAAATTGCATTGCGTATTATCCGTACATGTAAAGAAATGGGAATTAAAACTGTTGCGGTTTATTCGACTGCAGATAAAGACAGTTTACCTGTTCGTTTCGCTGATGAAGCTGTTTGTATCGGACCTCCAGTAAGTTCGAAATCTTACCTTTCTATTCCAAATATTATTGCCGCTGCTGAAATCACGAATGCTGATGCGATTCATCCGGGTTATGGTTTCCTTTCTGAGAATGAAAAATTCTCTAAAGTATGCCAAGAGCATGGAATTAAATTCATTGGAGCTACGCCTGAGCAAATTTCAGGAATGGGTGACAAAGCGAATGCGAAAGCAACCATGATTAAAGCTGGTGTTCCATGTATTCCTGGATCAGTTGGTTTAATTAAGGATATGGAGGATTGTATCGAAACAGCAAAAAAAGTTGTTTATCCAGTAATCCTAAAAGCAACTGCCGGTGGCGGTGGAAAAGGAATGCGTATTGTTTGGAAAGAAGAAGACTTGCAAGCTGCATGGGATTCTGCGAAACAAGAAGCAGGTGCTGCATTTGGCAACGACGGACTTTACATGGAGAAATACATTGAAGAACCACGTCACATTGAGATTCAAATCGCAGGTGACCAATTCGGAAATGCTTGCCATTTGTCTGAACGTGATTGTTCAATTCAACGTCGTCACCAAAAATTAGTTGAAGAAACACCATCTCCTTTTATGACTGAAGAGTTAAGAGAGCGTATGGGTGAAGCAGCAATCAAGGCAGCGAAAGCAGTAAAATATGAAGGTGTTGGAACAGTGGAATTCTTAGTTGATAAGAACCGCGATTTCTACTTCATGGAAATGAATACACGTATCCAAGTTGAGCATACGATTACGGAAGAAGTGATCGATTACGATTTGATTAAAGAACAAATTAAATTGGCTGCTGGAGATAAAATTTCTGGAAAGAATTATTATCCACATTTGCATGCGATTCAATGTCGTATCAATGCGGAAGATCCATTCAACGATTTCCGTCCTTCACCAGGTAAAATTACTTCATATCATTCACCAGGTGGACATGGCGTTCGAATCGATACGCATGCTTACGCTGGGTACACGATTCCTTCGAATTATGACTCTATGATTGGAAAACTAATTGTAGTTGCTCAAACGCGAGAAGAAGCGATTTTAAAAATGAAAAGAGCATTAGATGAATATATCATCGAAGGTGTCAAAACTACTATACCTTTTCATCAAAAATTAATGGACGACAAAGATTTCCGCGCAGGGAACTTTACAACGAAGTTCATGGAAACATTTGAATTTTAATAAATGTAAAAAGCCACATCGAAAGATGTGACTTTTTTATTGAATAGATCATTCACCCACGTCATTCCCCTCCAACGGAGGGGTGTCAGCCGAAGGCTGACGGGGTGGCAATTAAAAAAAGCTAGCTTTTTTTAATTCTGTTTTAATTCTGCTTTAATTCTCCGTGAGATTGATTTCAGACTGAAATCAATCACTCATCACTCATCACTCCTCATCCCCTTCCTTCCATTTTCCACCCCATAATTTTCAATCAGATAATCTTCCAATCGTTTCAAAACAAACCCCATTTCGTGTTTAATGGCATAGGTAGAGATGCGATACACTGTTAGCCCAAGAGATCGTAAATAATTTTCTCTTTTTGCATCATATTCTTCTTTTCCAATATGACTCGCACCGTCAATTTCGATAATTAAGCCCAAGCGCTTGATATAAAAGTCAACAATGTAATTTCCAATTACCTTTTGACGATCAAAATCAATCTGGTGAAATCGGCCTTTCGTAACTTGCATCCAAAAAAGTACTTCTGGAAGATTTCTGGCTTTTCGAAGTGCTTTTGCACGAATGTTAAGGTCTTTATTAACAGGAAGAACTTGGGTTGAATGAATTAGCAGTTGCGTGTCTTTCATGAATAAATTGCGAGTGTAGGGCGAACCTTTGGTTCGGTTGCGTATTTTGAAGGTGGACACAATGGCATCACATTGTTTGCACATTGTGCCCACCCCGTCAGCCATAGGCTGACATCCCTCCATTGGAGGGGAATAATGTGGTAAGTTCATAAATTCAGTAAAAAGTGTTACTTGAATTTACGAATTCTGTTTAACAATTAAAAATCAAACTGCCGCAATCGCAGCATTATAATTTGGCTCATCAACGATGTTAGGAACGAGCTCTGTGTATTTAACAATACCATTCGAATCAATTACAACAATAGCGCGAGCGTGCAGTGCAGCTAATGGCCCATCGATCATTTCAAGTCCATACTTTTTACCGAATTCGCCCGTTGCGAAATCAGATGCTGTATCAACACTTTCGATGCCCTCAGCACCACAAAAACGCTTTTGTGCAAATGGTAAATCACGTGAAACACACAAAACTTTTGTGTTTTGAAGCGAAGAAGCTCGTTGATTGAATTGTCTAACAGAAGCAGCACAAGTCGAAGTATCGATGCTAGGGAAAATATTCAAAATGATGTTCGACCCTGCATAATCGCTTAATTGCGTGTTGCTTAAATCTGTTTTTATTAAATTAAAATTGGGTGCTTTATCACCAATTTTAGGTAAGTCTCCATTAGTCGAGCATGCTGTGTCTCTTAAAAAAAGTTTAGCCATAAGAATTTAGTTTGTGAAATGAATGATAAAGATATCTTCTTTAAAATTACAGCCTAATCTTTTGACTTGGATTTTAAAATAAAAAACAAAAGAGTCATGATTGAACCGAGTAAAATTATCCACCACCATGCGGTTTCAAAACTAAACTTATTGATTAATTGAAAGCCAATATTATGTCCGAATACATGTGCGATTGAAAAAGCGATTGAAAAAAGTGCCATATATTGTCCAGTATATCCTCTTTTACTCCTATTTAAAGCGAACGAATTAGCAAAAGGAAAAGCAATCATTTCTGCAATTGACATGAAAACCATACCTATCCATAACAAACTTGAATGATGTCCAATTTGGTAGATCAGAAAACTGAATAACAAAAAAACTGCTCCAATAAAGACATAGTAAAGTGAATTTGAATTCTTTTTCTCCAGATAATGAATAAGAGGCATTTCAACGATGAATATTAAGATACCATTGAATCCAAGTAAAATTCCAATCTCTTTCTCCGTCATATTATACGATTCGCTATAGTAATATGGAATGGTTGAAAAATACTGAAGAAATACAAATGCAAAAAGTACAAGACCAACTATGAAGGCTAAATAAAAAGAATCTTTATACGCTGACTGCGGGTGAGAATCGAATACATCCTTTTTTATTTGAATACTGCGTTTGGGATGCAATACATAAAACAAGAGAAGCATAGCCATCAAACTGGTGCCACCATCTACCCAAAACAATATGCCATATCCTCCAGTGTAAATAAGGTATCCCCCAATTGCTGGACCTACGGAAAAACCTAAATTAATTGCAAGACGAATTAGTGAAGTACTTCTAGTTTGATTTATTTCATTAGTGTACGATTTTAAAGCACTAAATGAGGCTGGTCGAAAAATATCAGCAAGCAATACAACAATAAAGATCATACAAGCTATTGACCAAAAAGAGCTTGCAAATTGAGTTAAAATGTAGAATATTCCCGATGATCCTAATGAGAAAACCATGGTTTTATAAGGTCCAATTTTGTCTGTTAACCATCCTCCAATATACGCTCCACAAACAGATCCTAATCCAAAGGCAGACATTATCCAACCAACTTGCTCAAGTGAAAAGTGCTTATCTTTAGTCAGATATAAGGAGAGAAATGGAATGACCATTGTTCCCGCTCTATTGATCAATGTAATCAACGACAACCACCACACTTCAACGGGAAGACCCTTAAAAGTGTTGAAATATGAATTGATAAGTCGTTTTACCATTTTGTGCTACATAAAAAAAGCCCACAGATGTGAGCTTTTTTCTAAATTAGGTTATAATCACAATCCCAATAAAACTGCGTGAGGATCTTTTGCTCCAAACAACATTCTTTCTGGATTTTCTAACATTTCTTTTACTTTCACCAAGAATCCAACTGACTCCTTCCCATCAATGATTCGGTGATCGTAAGAAAGAGCGACATACATAATTGGACGAATTTCCACTTGGCCATTGATAGCAACTGGACGTTCAACAATATTGTGCATTCCTAAAATAGCAGATTGCGGAGGATTGATAATTGGTGTTGACAACATAGAACCAAAAACACCACCATTTGTAATCGTGAATGTTCCATTGGCCATATCGTCTGGTGTAATTTTTCCATCTCTAGCCTTAATTGCCAAACGCTTAATCTCACGTTCGATTTCAGCCAATGACATCTGCTCTGCGTTGCGAACAACCGGCACCATTAATCCTTTTGGAGAAGAAACAGCAATACCGATATCTGCATAATTGTGGAATATCATTTCATTTCCATCAATTTGTCCGTTAACAGCTGGGAATAGATTTAACGCTTCAGTTACCGCTTTAGTAAAGAAAGACATGAATCCTAAATTTACGTCATGGTGCTTTGCAAATGCATCTTTATATTTTGTGCGCAAATCCATGATTGGTTTCATATCAACTTCGTTGAAAGTGGTAAGCATTGCCGTTTCATTCTTAACAGCAACCAAACGCTCAGCAACTTTGCGACGCAACATTGACATTTTTTCACGTGATTGTTCACGTGTCCCACCCCAAGCTTGTGCATCCTCTGTTGAAAATCCGCCAGACATCGCACTAATGACATCGTGTTTTGTAATGCGACCATCCTTGCCAGTTCCATTCACTTTATTAGCAGGAACCCCATTTTCTGCCATAATTTTTGCTGCAGAAATAGAAGGTGTACCAGCAGCGTATGAAGCTTCTTTTTTCACAGGATCTGGACTAGGAGCTGCAGTTTTCTCAGCAACTGGAGCAGCCTTCAATTCCTCCTTGGCCCCTGAGCTTGTCGAAGGGGTCGAAGGGGTCGAAGTGGCCGGTCGTGCAGCAGATGTATCAATTAAACAAACAACTTGTCCAACTTTCACCACTTCACCTTCAGCTGCTTTTAGGGTAATAATACCACTGTCTTCAGCTGGAAGTTCTAATGTTGCTTTATCAGAATCAACCTCAGCAATCGCTTGGTCTTTTTCTACGTAATCGCCATCAGCAACCAACCATTGAGCAATTTCAACTTCTGAAATTGATTCCCCTGGACTTGGCACTTTCATTTCTAATACTGACATATCTTGTATCTTAATTATTATTCACAACTAACTTAATCGTTTGTTTTTTTACACCATTTCTCTACAATAATAGTAAACAATACGTTGTAGAATGTATATTTCAAATCTTAAATTTCTACATTTTAAGTGAAGAAATTTTGTCTAATGAAAAAAACGTTTGGAATCAACCAATTTATTAGAGACAAATCTAACAATAAAGATTCCTTTTATTGAACTAATATCAGTATTCAAACTTTTTGAAACAAGTATTAATCTTCCCATTGAGTCATAAAAATTTAGTTCAAACTCTTTAAATGAATCATCTTTAAGCTCGAATGAATTATTTATAATTTGAAACATAGGAAAACTGAAAGTTTCTTCAGATAGACTTACAGTTTCGGGATTATAATCTGCGTGATTTCCAAGATATGCCCATATCCTATAATATGTTTCACCTAAGTTTTCGATGTTTGAAAAAGTATAATCTAAATCAAACTGTTCCATGATTATTTGTCCATCTATTTCAAAAGATAAATTTCTTAAATATCTATTTTTGTGAAACGCATCTGAAAAATATGTTGGTTGATTTTTAATTTCGGAATTATATCGACATGAATCATTCCCAAACACATCTGGATTTGAGGTCCAATTAATTTGTATTGGAGGATTATTTGTTTTGATAATCAATGGAATTCCGTAGCGCTGTCCTACTAGACAGTCTTTGAATTTAATCTGTTTTTT
>JAIOZF010000072.1 GCA_021740745.1 Crocinitomicaceae bacterium
ACAAGCGATATATAAATAACTCTTTTCATTCTGTATCTATTACACAAACAAACATAGAACATTAATTCTAATCTTCCAAATTTTCCATGTGAATTTTGAGTATAACGCATGTTCCATTGATTGTATGGTTATTGTCTTCCATTTGATAAGGTCCAATTATCTCAAATTTCTGATTGGAAAGCTTGTTTAACAGATCAATTCGTTTAGAGGTAATTTCCATTCCTTGCGATCGATGATCACCTTCAAAATCAGATTTGTTCTTCTTACTATTCTCAATCCCAATTCCATTATCCTTGATACTAATCGTCAGAATATTTCCTTCTTTTTCAATATCTATGCTGATGTGACCTTTTTTGTCTTCATCAGGTAAAATACCGTGAATTACACTGTTCTCAACGAAAGGTTGTAATATCATGGCGGGAATTATGATGGTTTCCTGATCAATTTCCTCATCACAATTGATTTCAAAATCAAATCGATCTTTGAATCGCATACTTTCTAGCGATAAATAAAGCTGTAATCGCTCTAACTCTTGATTCAATGCCACCATGTTGCCTTCTTCAGAGGAATCTAAATTCTTACGAATCAATTTAGCGAAATTTGTTAAAAAACGGTTAGCCGACAATTTATCTTGCGTATTGATAAAATACTGAATTGAGTTTAAAGAATTAAAAATAAAATGCCTGTTCATACTGGCATTTAAGGAACGCTGTTCTAAACTCAGCAAGCGTGATTTAAAGACTAATTTCTCTTTCTCATTGACCTCACGCACTCTTCGCAAACGCACTTGAAAATACAGGTATATCAAAGCTAACAAGAGTCCGGCTGATAATGCTATGAACCACCAAGTTCGATAAAATGCTGGTCGTACTGCAAAAGGTATATGAATTTCATCTGAAAATTTCCCTTGTGAATCAACAGTTCGCGCGTGAAAAACGTATGTCCCGGCGGGCAATGCACGATATGTAACATTCGTATTACTATTCACCGGCGACCAATCATTTTCCAATCCCTCTAAACGATATTGGAACTTTAATCCAGGATAATTCACAAGTGAAATACCATCTAATTCAAACGTAATATTGTTTTGAGAAAAAGGTAAATCAAGTTCTTGTGGTAAACCATATTCATCAAGTTCCTTCACAAATTTATCCTTATCAAAAGGCTGATAATTGAGTAAAACATTGCGTAAGACTAACTTTGGATGCGGTTCAATCTCAGTTTTAAATTTAGTTCTAAAACAGACCATTCCAGAAGCAGTTCCGAACCATAGCCGACCTTTTGAATCGATATAACTCGAGTTCATGTTTGTTTCAAGGTTAACCACACCTTCTCCGATACCGAATTTTTCAATTTTGGGGAACTCATTTTTCAAGCCAGAAAAAACAAACAAACCATTATTGGTTCCCACATAAAGCTTTTCATCCTCAAATTCCAGGAAATTAATAATGTTTGATGCTGCATTCGTTGAAAATGAAATCAAGTTGAATTCCTTCCCATCATATTTATATAAACCCTCTTCTGTTCCTATCCATAGATTATTTGCATCGTCTTTGGTTAATGCATAAATCGTTTTATTGATCGTTGATAATGGCTTTAAGCGCTTTCCATCTATGATAAAAAGTCCTTTATCAGTTCCTACGTAGGTAGTGCCGTTTATTTTGCAGAAACTCCTAACCGTTTCAATATTTCCAGTTTTTAGCCGCTCGAATTTTCCATTTTCATACAGTGAGACTCCTTCACTTCCTCCAACATAAAAAGAGCGACTTGATATTTTTAAAAAAGCGGTGATTTTATCGCCAGGAGTGCCGTCTTCATAAAGATAACTCGCTACTTTTTGACGATTCTTCATGGCTACCAAACCAAAACCAGTTCCAAACCAATTGTATCCGTCGACATTTAAAAGCGAAGCCCAAATCGTGTTATCTTCAAACTCATAAGTATTGAATTCACCATTAGGCAACATTTCTACTAGTCCCTTATCATAAGTTCCTAACCAAAAGATTCCATTTGGTTCTTTATTAATTGTCAAAATTAAATCAGACGCTAAACCTGAACTTTCATTAAAATAAACAAAGCGTTCCCCTGTAAAACGAACCAAACCTTTTCCATCGCTACCGAACCATATATTGCGGTTATTGTCCTCGAAAACAGACTGAATCGACTCCATGGGCAAACCATTGGATAGATCTAATTTCAAATCTACCCTCTCATTATCCAAGCGCCAAATACCGGCTGTTGTATTCAACCACAACTTTCCTTTTGAGTCAAAAAAGCAGAAACGCAAACTGTTTTCAAGATCAACTTCACCTATCATTCTAAGTTCTTTCACACCTGTATCATAGCAATAAAAACCATCTTTAAATGTGGTGATGTAAATTTTATTGGTGTGTTTTACAACTGAAGAAACACTTTTACCAAGCATTTCTGGCAATTCACTGAACTGAACTAAATTTTCGGTAGAAATCAATCCTCCTCTTGTTCCAATGTACAATGTGGAATTTATGGTTTCCAAATCACGAATTCGTTCGAATGAACTTTCTTTTAATTTTATTTTTTTTAATTGATTGTCTTGAATTTGAAATAAGCCTCCACCGTTAGACGCTATGAGAATCTTTCCATTGAATTCAATTATGTCTGATACATTAATTTTCCGATTGTCGTTTCCAAGTGACCATTTTTTAAAACCATTCTCATCCATTCGTGAAACACCCCCTTCATGACCAATCCACAATTCGTCATTGATGAAGGTCAGAAAAGTGATACGATAGTTGTGCAGTCCATCTTGAGTTGTATACGTTTCAAAGTCCTTGCCGTTGAATTTTGCTAAACCTCCCAACGTCCCCACCCACAAATAACCTTGTTTGTCTTGAACAATTGATGTTACTTGCGATTGAGGCAAACCTTGCGCTGTACTGTACGTCAAAAACGAATAGCGTTGCGCATTTACAGTAGAAAAAAGCAATAAAAAAACGAGGGCAATTGAAAATCGAATCATTTAGGAATCTTTCAACATTTTAACGAAATCAGTAACTCGATTACGTGCGACTGGAATGCGCAATCCACCTTTCAAAACTGCAAAATGACCATCTTCATTTAAGTACTCAGTCATCAATTCTAGATTGATAATGTGCGATTTATGCACCCTAAAAAACTTCAAGGGATTTAAAATGGATTCATACGTTTTAAGTGTTCGCGTGTCTAAATAGCGCGTTCCATCCTTAAAATAGATTGTTGTACAATTCCCGCTCGCTTCTAAATGGGATATGTTATCATCTTCGACAATTTTCAATCCTCTTGTATGACTAATTGCAATGCGATTAGACGGCTTATTGCGAACCAAGGTATCGGACAAGTTTCTTAACGCACTAAAGTAAGTTGGGAAATATTCAGGATCTGTTGAGATTTGTTTTTTCGCTTCCTTTAATTTTTCCACTGCGGTTTGTAGGTCTTCGATATCGATTGGCTTAAGCAAATAATAAACTGCATTCGCATTAAAGGCTTTCACTGCATAATCTTTAAATGCAGTAACAAAAACAACTAAAAAGTTCTTCTCCTCAACTTCATCTAATAATTCAAATCCTTCAGCACCGGAAGGCATTCGGATATCCAAGAAAACAACATCAGGCTTGGATGATTCAATAATTGCTTTCGCTTGACTTTTTCGTGAAGCCTCTCCGATTACCTCTATATCAGGGCAATACTCTTCTAACAACATGATGAGATTCTTTCTTGCGAATTCTTCGTCATCAACAACAATGGCTCTTAGTTTCATAGGATTATAGTTTAGCTGTCGAATTGATTCGATTTATCCGAATATAGTATTTAATATTTAGGGCATCTCAATTTTTAATCATTTAAAATCAACTTTACATGCACTTCATATTCGAAAGTATACACTTTACACTTTTGATACTACGATTCAAGTCTTTTTTTTCAAATTCGCTTACCTGTGATGTATTTTTAACTCTATAAAACTTATGTTATGATAAAACTTTTACCCGCATCCCCTCAATTAATTTGGATTTTTAATGATAACGGAAACTAAAATTTCCGTTTTTTGTTTTCAAAAATCTCTTTCAAGGCAGCCATAGCGCCTAAAGGATTTTCAATGTGCGACATATGACCTGTTTGTGGTAATTTATAATACGAAACATCAGCACAAATTTCAATATCCATTTTCTCCATGGGTACAATTCGATCAATTTCACCTTGAATGACAGAAATGTTCATTTTGCTTTGATGAATTTTATCCGAAAAGTCGACTCGATTGGCCATCGCAATTGATGCATAAGCAATTCCATCAGAACTTAATCCCTTCGCCTCAGCTAACAAGTCCTTAATTGCCTTTTCACATTTCATTGGATCAGTAAAAAGATTCGGTATGGCTTCATTTAAAAATAAGTTTTTGGAGGTCTGAACGATTTGTGCGATCCGTTTACGATCTTTTTGTTTTTCAGGAGCATCTGACCAAAAATTAGAATTTAACAACACGACCTTTTCACAGTTGGATGATAATGCTTGTACTTCAAGCGCCACATAACCTCCCATTGAATGACCGACAATTGAGAAAAGTTCTAAATTCAGCTCAGCGACCACATTCAATACCTCTTTTGCCATTTCCTGCATGCTTGGAGGCTCATTTGTCAAACAAGCAGATGCGCCATGTCCCGGCAAGTCGATTTTAATTACTTGAACATTCAATTCATTCAATGGCAAATAGTCCCACATTGATATTGACTCAAGGAATACATGTAAAAAAAGAACAGGATGGCCGTTTCCGATCACCCTGTAATTTAACAACTTATCTTGAGATTCAATGTTCATTCATCAAGTCTTCAATTTCTTCTGCTTCTAAGGGAATATCTTTCATCAGATTAAAAGGTGAACCAGTTGAACTTACAACTAAATCATCTTCTAAACGAATTCCCAAGCCCTCCTCCGGGATATAAATTCCTGGTTCGCATGTAAATACCATTCCTGCTTGAATAGGTTCTGACCAGATACCAACATCATGAGTATCCAAACCTAGGAAATGCGACGTACCATGCATGAAGTACTTTTTGTATGCAGGCCATTCTGGATTCTGATTTTTAATATCAGTTTGATCGATAAGTCCAAGTTGAAGTAATTCAGCTTCCATGAATTTACCAACCTCTTTATGATACTCAGCCATAATTGTTCCAGGCACCAATAATTGTTCAGCTTGTTTCTTCACATTAAGCACTGAATTGTAAACGGCTTTTTGGCGCGCTGTAAATCGACCATTTACAGGAATACAACGCGTTAAGTCAGATGAATAATTCGCGTATTCAGCACCAACATCGAGTAAAATTACATCACCATCGTTACAAAGTTGGTTGTTTTCAATGTAATGTAAAACACAAGCATTCTTGCCGGAGGCAATAATTGGAGTATAAGCAAACCCTTGAGAGCGTGAACGCAAGAACTCATGTGCCAATTCAGCTTCAATTTCATATTCCCAAACACCTGGTTTGATATACTTTAATAAACGTCGCACACCTGCTTCAGTGATTTTACATGCACGTTGCAACAATTCAATTTCAACTTGTTCTTTCACCGAACGAATGCGATGCATGATTGGTGCGCTTTTATGCACTTGATGCGCTGGATAATCTCCTTTAACCTTCTTGATGAAACGATCTTCACGCGTTTCAACTTCTGTATTAGCGCGCAGGTGCTCATTCGTATTTAAGTAAATGCCTTCAGCCTCTGCCATCATTTGTTTGAAAATGACAGGAAATTGTTCTAGCCAGTAAACAGTTTTTATTCCAGAAACCTCAAAGGCAGATTCTTTGGTTAATTTCTCTCCTTCCCAAATCGCTATTAATTCACTCGTTTCTTTTAAAAATAGTACTTCTTTATGTCGTTCATTTGAGCAGCTTGGAAAAATCACTAAAATCGATTCTTCTTGATCAACACCCGATAAATATAAAATATCACGATGTTGTTGGAAAGGTATTGAGCTATCTGCACTGATCGGATAAATATCGTTTGAGTTAAAAACCGCCAACGTATTTGCATTCATTTGGGCTGCATACTTTTTACGATTCTTTACATATAAATCACTTGGAATTCTTTCGTACTTCATTTGTATTGATTTTGAAAGTGAAAATTACACTTTTCAGGCAAAACAGCATGATTTTATTGATTTTTTTATAGATCGTAAATAGTTTACGACCTACCAGACCAACTTTGCACTATAAATAACGAGAGACATGGAAAATTTAGGAAAACAAATCGCAGTAAGTCAATTGGAATTCAGCAACCAATCGGAAGAAGTAATTTTGAAAGGGCAATTGATCAATCAAAATTTATCTTACCAATCAACTTTTATTGTTGGCATTTCGATGTTAAATGTACTTCTAAATAATTTACAAAAATCAAATCCAGATCTTGATGTTCAAGAATTAATAGAAGTTGAATCATTACCGAACGGTGAATTAAATTACTTATTGAATGTAGAAGAAATTTCAAACATTTTGCCTGCTTGGATAATTGAGTCAGAAAAAACCTACAAACAAATCCGCGCTTAATTTTATCGAAAGTTCAATTATTTGTTAAGATAATTAATGTCTAAGCAACCAAATACAGTTTTTTTCGTATTTTCGTTGTAACATTTTATGGTTGAAAATTGTTTCAACTATAATAGCTAAACAACTAAGACTATGAACAAGATAAAATTTGGAATCGCGACTATTCTTTTGGCAGGATTTGGTCTTCAATCATGTATTGAACATGAAGTTATTCCAGCACCAACTCCAACAGTTGAATTGAAATGCAATTTCGTCGGAACAATAAACAATACAGATATCGAATTCACTCAAAATGTGAATGGTTATTTTTGTGATCCATCGAAAGCAAAAATCATCTTGCCTTCACCTCAATGGTCTTCAGCAGTTTACTACTCTGAAATCATGTCAGCACAATCTTCTATCTCTGTAAAAATAGGTTTAGGAAGTGCAACTTGGGATGCCGCTAGTGTTTCAGATCCTACACTTACAATTTTTAATGATTTCTTCAACAATAATTTAACCCCATTTTTCTCAAATAACGGGACAACTGGATTTGAATTTAGATACAAAGATGCTTCAGGACGAGTTTGGGCATCCAAACAAAATAGTGTAAATGCACAAAACGCAGTCTTTTCAAACGTTTCCCAAGAATCTGACGTAAATGGTGATTACTCTAAATTTACTTGTGCTTTCAATTGTTATGTTTATTACCAAGACCAAACAACATTGCTTTGGGACTCCCTTAGAGTTCAAAATGCAACTTTTAAAGGTTGGTTTAAAAGATAATTTTTAAAGCCGTTCATTTGAGCGGCTTTTTTTTTACTTTTAGATTGTGAGTCAACATCTCAAAATAGCTATTATAGGTGATTACAATTTCACCTACAATTCACATCAAGCCACCAACATGGCTTTGGATCATTCTGCCTTCTTTTTAGAAATCGATATCAATTATTATTGGATTAAAATAAATGATGCTGCTCAGTTTAAACCCGAGCAATTTGAGGAATTTGATGGCGTATGGTTAGCACCTGGTCCGTATCACAATCACTTTTTTGTACATGGTATTCTGCGATCATTAGCTCGATTCAAAGTGCCGACCTTTGTTACCGGAGATGCATATCGTTTCTTTATTGATGTGCTAATCAATACCTATCAATTGAATCCAAATGGCGAAAAGTTGATTTCTGACAACCTAGTTGATGGCAATCAATTCGAACGCATATTTATCACGCCTCACTCAACACAACTTATACAATTATACGAAAATCACAACAACCTTGAGCTAACGTCTTCGCGCTATAGTCTTTATCCTCAGCTCATTCAAACGTTGGTCGATAATGTAATTGATATTGAAGCTTACAATCAATTTGAAGATCCAGAAATTATCAGCTTAAAAGGTCACCCATTCTTTGTAGCCTGCAGTTATTGCCCACAAATCTCATCCACACGAGAAATACCTCATCCATTAATTTACACTTTCGTAAAAGCCTGCCAACTTAAAAGTGGAATTGAGGAAACGGAATTATAATAACTTTTCTTCCGCTTGATTTTTTTCAAACACCTCATCGATTAAATGTGGACCTCTTTCTGCAGCAGTAACCGCTAAGACATCACATCGCTCGTTTTCTGGGTGGCCATTATGACCTCTTACCCAATGAAAATGCATTTTAAAACGATTGTGTAAATTCAAGTATCGGAGCCACAAATCAGCATTTTTCTTACCCTTAAATCCTTTTGTTTTCCATCCAAAAACCCAACCTTTCGTAATTGAGTCAATAACATATTTCGAATCAGAATATATTTCAACAGGAATATTGTCTGTTTTTAATTGTTCAAGCGCCACGATGAGCGCTAAAAGCTCCATTCGATTATTCGTAGTCATTCGAAATCCTTGCGAAATTTCTTTCTCCTTTCCTTTATAACGCATTACAATCCCATATCCACCTGGACCAGGATTACCTTTTGCGGAACCATCAGTAAAAATTTGAATGCTCAATACAATTTCTTTGCAACGAAGATACATGTAAAATTAGTTTTCTTCCTAATCTGCTAAAGATTAATTAGCTAGAAAAATTGACCAAAACAGAAGGATAAACGTGACCATAAACAGCAGCAAACCACCACACTATATGGGACAAATTCATAAGCAGAATTCAATAATACATGAGATTAGGGAAACAAGTGCTTTCTATCCGTAAATAAGTAAACTCTTTATTTCAAGCAAGATATAAACAATGTATTCATCTATACATATTGCAATTTGGTCGAAAAAAAGATTTTATTTAATCCTTTAGGAATTCAAGAATGTTTTCGTAGATTTTTCTACGAACAAATGATTTTAAACTACGAAAGTTTAAAAAATAACAATCATCGTATAAATTTATCAATTATATGCGTGCATACTACACAATAAAGTGCAATAGTTGCTGATTAATGATTTTGCTTACCACAGAACTCAGTGTAACTTTGATTTATAAATGATTGAGACATTTGAACTTATTCGATCAAACTAGAAGTCTTTTTCAGTGAATAGTGGTTAGGTTAGGTTAGAAAGTGGTTCAGTTCTTGAACCACTTTTTTTATGCTTTATATTAGTGCATAACGCTCGACAACCAGCGCTGCATCACCTCAAACGATTCATTCTTTCGCTTAGCAATATCAGCAACTTGATCCTCTGTAATTTTCCCTAATCCAAAGTACTTTGCTTCAGGGTGACCAAAATACCAACCAGAAACAGATGAAGCAGGCAACATTGCTAAACTCTCAGTCAACGAAACCCCTGTTAATTCTGTAGCATTCAGCAATTCAAATAATCCTCTTTTCTCCGTATGATCGGGACAAGCTGGATAACCAGGTGCAGGTCGAATACCACGATATGCTTCTTTAATTAAATCATCGTTACTCAATACTTCCGTTACTGCATATCCCCAAATATCTTTTCTCACTACTTCATGCATTCTTTCAGCGAAAGCTTCTGCTAGTCGATCTGCCAAGGCTTTTATCAAAATAGAATTATAGTCGTCGTAGTCTTTTTCAAAACGTTCAACATGTGCATCTAAACCAATACCCGTGGTAACTACAAATCCACCAATGTAATCCTTAATTCCCGACGCTTTTGGTGCAATAAAATCTGATAAAGCAATATTTGGTTGTCCAGCTGCTTTCTTCGTTTGTTGACGCAAAGAATGTTGAAAATTCGCTACCTGAGTGCGTTCATCAGAACTATAAATTTCAATATCGTCACCTATTGCATTCGCTGGAAATAAACCAACAACTGCCTTAGCTTCTAACCATTTTTCCTTAACAATTTTATTTAGCATTTCTTGGGCATCAGCAAACAACTTCGTTGCTTCTTTTCCAACGATTTCATCCTGTAAAATATTCGGATAACGACCGTGTAACTCCCAAGTTTGAAAGAACGGAGTCCAGTCAATATAAGGAACTAATTCTTCTAGAGGATAATTATTAAATTGAGTGATACCTAATTTCTTCGGAGCGACACAATCCTCTTGTTTAAAATTAATTTTTAAAGCATTTTCTCTTGCAGCTTCGATTGATAATAATTGTTTTGCACCGCGGTGTTTTTCGTGATGTTCTCGCACGCGCGTGTATTCCGATTTTAATTCATTTACAAACAATTCCTTTTTCTGTCCCAACATACTTTCAACAACAGTCACCGCACGCGATGCATCAAGCACATGTATTGTTTGTCCTTTCGTATAATGTTGATCTATCTTAACTGCAGTATGTACCTTCGATGTGGTTGCACCTCCAATCATGAGAGGAATAGATAGGTTTGCTCGTTCCATTTCTTTAGCAACGGTTACCATTTCATCCAAAGAAGGAGTGATTAATCCACTTAATCCAATTACATCCACTTTTTCTTCAATCGCTGTTTGAATTATCTTTTCGAATGGCACCATTACCCCCATATCAATTACCTCATAGTTATTGCACCCCAAAACAACTCCAACAATATTTTTACCAATATCATGAACATCACCTTTCACAGTTGCCATCAAGATTTTTCCGGAAGAAGAACGCACTCCATTTTTTTCAGCTTCAATGAAAGGCAATAAATAAGCGACTGCTTTTTTCATTACGCGAGCTGATTTTACCACTTGCGGCAGAAACATCTTACCACTCCCAAACAAATCTCCTACGATATTCATTCCATCCATTAAAGGACCTTCAATTACTTCAATTGGTCTGGTAAACTGTTGCCTAGCCTCTTCAACATCTTCATCGATAAATTCAACGATTCCTTTAACTAGTGCATGTGCTAAACGATCATTCACGGGCACGTTTCTCCATGACAAATCAACTTCGCGTTTCTTACCGTCGCCTTTAACGGTTTCAGCTAGCTCCAATAAGCGCTCTGTTGCATCAGCTCTGCGATTCAATAACACATCTTCAACATGCTCTAATAATTCCTTATCGATATCGGAATAGACTTCTAACATAGTTGGGTTCACGATTCCCATATCCATTCCATTTTGAATGGCGTGATACAAAAAGGCAGCATGCATGGCTTCACGAACCTTATCATTTCCTCTGAATGAAAACGATACATTGGAAACTCCTCCGCTCACATGTGCCCCGCGTAAATTTTCGCGTATCCACTTTGTTGCTCGGAAGAAATCAAGTGCATTGTTATTATGTTCCTCCATTCCCGTTGCAACCGGGAAAATATTCGGATCAAAAATGATGTCGTTTTGTGGAAAACCAACTTGATTCACTAAAATATCATATGAACGTTGGCATATTTCAATACGGCGCTCATAGCTATCGGCTTGACCATCCTCATCAAAGGCCATTACTATCACTGCTGCACCGTAACGCTTTATCTTTTTTGCTTGCTGAATAAAATTCTCTTCCCCTTCTTTTAATGAGATGGAATTAACAACTCCCTTTCCTTGAATACATTTTAATCCAGCCTCAATAATTTCCCATTTGGAACTATCAATCATAATCGGAACTCGCGCAATATCTGGCTCAGATGCAATCAAATTCAGAAACTTGACCATGGCTTCTTTACCATCGATCATTCCTTCATCCATATTGATGTCAATTATTTGCGCTCCACCTTCTACTTGATCTCTCGCAACAGCCAATGCTGCTTCAAAATCACCTTCTTTGATCATGCGTAAAAAAGCACGTGAACCCGTTACATTCGTTCTTTCACCGACATTAACAAAGTTGCTCTGTGGAGTAACAATTAAGGGTTCAAGTCCTGATAATTTTAATGTTGCTAATGTTTGATCTGACATAAAATATGTATCTTAAAATTCAATTTGCCTAAGGCGTTAAAATGGGGTTCAAAGGTGTTTATGAGAGTGAATTTGAACATTTGAATCAGCCCCGGCTGAAACATTTGAACATTTCATACCTCTTTTATTTCTCTTGGCTTATAATTTTTGGCTAAATCAGCAATGGCTTTGATGTGCTCAGGTGTTGTTCCGCAGCATCCTCCAATTATATTGACCAATCCCTCATCTAAGAAATCTTTGATTTGAACTGCCATAATCTCTGCAGTTTCATCATATTTACCAAATTCATTTGGCAGGCCCGCATTTGGATGGGCACTCACACCAAAAGTTGATTTTTGATCCAAGACTTGCAAATATGGTCGCATCATAGAAGCACCGAGCGCACAGTTTAATCCAACTGTCAGGAGCGGCATATGTGAAATAGAAATTAAAAATGCTTCGGTAGTTTGACCAGTAAGTGTTCGTCCACTTTGATCTGTAATCGTTCCGGAGACCATTATCGGCAGCTTTACTCCTCTTTCTTCATATACCTCATCGATTGCGAAAAGAGCTGCCTTAGCATTCAAGGTGTCAAAAATCGTTTCAACAAGCAGTATATCTACACCGCCATCCATCAATGCATTCACTTGTTCTTTATAGGCATGAACCAACTCATCGAAAGAAATTCCTCTAAATCCAGGATCATTCACATCAGGAGAAATGGACGCTGTTCTATTCGTTGGGCCAACTGAGCCCGCAACAAAACGTGGTTTATCAGGATCCTTCGCTGTCCATTCATCAGCTACTTCCTTTGCTAGTTTAGCAGAATGATAATTTATATCATATACGAATTTCTCCAAACCATAATCTGCTTGTGCTATCCAAGTACCAGAAAAAGTATTTGTTTCGGCGATATCTGCACCTGCTTCAAAATATTGAGAATGAATTTCCCTGATGATTTCTGGTCGAGTCAATGACAATAAATCGTTATTCCCTTTGAGTGATTTCGGATGATCTTCGAACCAGCCTTTTCGAAAGTCTTCTTCTTCAAGTTTGTGACGTTGAATCATTGTCCCCATCGCTCCATCGAGGATGAGAATTCTTTCTTTGATTATTTCTTGAATTGTCTTCATAGTTATATTAATGTTCTAAACTATGAAAAAGGAGAAGTGCATGAGCACAATCAACTTATCTTATCAGCCTTGACTGATTGGATTTGGCACCTATTCCGACTTGCGGAGGTTGCCAAGGTTTCAAAGGGCCTATCCCTCCACCTTTCTTCATAAGTTTATTTGAATGAACGTTGGACAAAATTACATTGAATTTTCTATTTGTCAAAGAATTCCCTGCTCTCTTTGATTTTTTATATCTTCAACAAAAAATTTAACGAACTAAAAATGAAAAAACTCATACTTTTTTTAAGTCTGTTTATCGCACTGTCAGCACAAAGTCAAGTTACTTTAACAAGTTCCAATATTCCAATAATAGTAATCACTACACCGATTGGACAATCCATAAATGATCAAACAAGAATTGTATGTAACATGGGGGTTATTGATAATGGACTTGGAATGATAAACGAACTATCAGATCCGTATAACAATTATAACGGTAATATTTCTATTGAAATTAGGGGTTCAACATCTCAACAGTATCCGAAAAAAAGTTACGGATTTGAAACACAAGATGCATTGGGGGCTAATTTAAACACCCCTTTACTTGGTTTACCTTCCGAAAATGACTGGATTTTGAATGGACCTTATCCGGATAAGACTCTTTTACGTGATGCTTTGACTTACGACCTTTCAAGAAAATTTGGCCATTATGCTTCGGGCTATAAATTTTGTGAATTAATCATTAATAATGAGTACTTAGGTGTTTACATATTATTTGAAAGAATTAAAGTAGATCAAAATCGTGTCGATATTGCGAACGTACTCCCTTCTGATTTAACCGGAGACGAGTTAACCGGCGGGTATATTGTAAAAGTGGATAAAATGACAGGTGAAGTTGGTTATTCATGGCCATCACTTTATAATCCAGAAGTTCTTTTTCAATTTCATGATCCAGAATATGATCAATTGAACCCAATTCAAGCGAGTTATATGGAGAATTTTATAGGCGAATTTGAAAATGCAATTAATAGTCCAGATTTTGAAGACATCGCTTTAGGATACCCTAATTACATCGAAAAAACATCTTTTTACGATTTCTTTTTATTGCAGGAATTAGGTCGAACAGTAGATGGTTATAGATCTAGCTCATTTATGCATAAGGATAAAGCGAGTGGGGCTTGGAATGGTAAATTAGTTGCTGGACCTATGTGGGACTTCAATTTATCGTATGGTAATGCCGATTATTGTGACGCAGATTTAACAACAGGATGGCAATATAATTTTGATGAAGTTTGTGATTTCACTTCGGCTATTCCATTTTGGTGGGAAAAATTATTAGCGTCAACAA
>JAIOZF010000073.1 GCA_021740745.1 Crocinitomicaceae bacterium
ACCAAAAAACACATTGATAATCTTCTTAAAGAAGAAACTTTTACTGTTACAACTGGACATCAATTATCACTTTTTACTGGACCCGTTTATTTCGTTTACAAGATTTTACACGTAATTAAAATGTGTGACTCACTAAAAAAGGAATATCCTGAAAATAATTTCGTACCCGTTTTTTGGATGGCAAGTGAAGATCATGATTTCGAAGAAATTCAGTCGGTCGAGCTTTTTAATCACACGATGACATGGGAAAGTGAGCAAAAAGGTCCAGTAGGACGTTTCGATTTACAAGGATTAACTGAAATAAAACAAGAATTTTCGTCCTATTTCAGTGGAGATGCTTTTGATGAAATAAATGAAATCTTATCGAACTATACAGGTAAAAATTTTGCTGATGCCACTTTCAATCTAGTCAATCGACTCTTTTCTAAATTCGGTTTAGTGATTGTCGATGGTGATCAGGAAAGGTTAAAGAGAACTTTTCTACCGCTGATAAATAAAGAGTTAGAGACAGGTTTTTCATTCAAGCAAGTTTCGCTAACCAATGAATTGTTAATCAAGGAAGGATTGAAAGTTCAAGTAAATCCGCGAGAAATTAACTTGTTTTACATCGAAGATGGAATGCGTGAACGTATTCTGCACCTTGATGATGGATTTTTTATTGAGGGAAAAGGAAAATATACGCTCGAAGCATTAAAAGAATTGGCAGAATCAAATCCATCATGTATTTCACCAAATGTAGTAATGAGGCCCGTTTATCAAGAAACGGTGCTGCCAAATTTGTGTTATGTAGGTGGAGCAGGTGAGATTTCTTATTGGTTGCAATTGAAGGGTGTTTTTAATGAGTTAGGCTTGCCATATCCAATGATACAGGTGCGTAATTCCTTGATGTGGATTGATAGTGTAAACGCTAAGAAAATCGCCAAAATTGACCTTAAATTGGAAGATTTGTTTGAAGCATCAATAAGCTTGAAGAAAAAATTCTTAGAAGATAATGCTGAGGAAGATGTTGATTTTTCAATAATTGAAGCACATTTTGATAGCTTAAGAACTGAACTTCTTGATAAAATATCGAAGGTTGATTCTAATTTAGATAAATACGCTCAGGCTGAATTGGTTAGAATGGAGAAACAACTAATTTCTATTCGTGAGAAATTATTGAAATCAGTTAAATCAAAACACGAGAATGCACTTGTAACAATAGATCAAATTAAAAACAAATTGTTCCCAAATGGCGGTTTGCAAGAGCGTTCGATGAATTTTTTCAATCTTTGTGCAAGTGGAGATGTGGAAGGCCGCTTGGATTACTTATATTCAGTTCTTGATCCGTTTGAACAAGATCTGATTGTTATCCGTGAATGAAAATAAAACGAGAACTTATGCGTTTCAATGACTACTTTTAATTTATGCAACAACTAATTTCGCTTCTTTTTGTTTATGTCACTTTCGGTTTCTATGCTCAAGAAGTTAGAATTAGTGGTCGATGTGTCGACAAAAGAGGCAAGGGTTTGTTTGATGTGCAGGTATATGCAAACAAAGGTATTCCAGCAATTGTTTTCACAGATCAAAATGGAGTTTTTGAGTTTATTGCCTTGAAAAATGACACAATTCAACTACGTTACACAGCAAGCGATTACCTTGAAAAACGAACGATAATTGTCACTGAAAATGAATTTCAGCGACTTCCAGATGTTAAATTCTCCATTCAACAGCAAGATATTATCAATGTTAATGCGCGACGAATTGATCCTTTCGAAATTCCTACATTACCCTATTATGATGTCCAAAATATTCCCATGGGAAGTATTGAGCGTTCTTTGGTTTACACCACAGCAGCGACCTCAAATAATGAATTAACAACTAATTATAATGTTCGTGGTGGTAACTATGATGAAAACTTAGTCTATGTAAACGGTTTCAATATTTACCGACCTTTTCTAACAAGAAGTGGTCAGCAAGAAGGGATGAGTTTTATCAATTCTGCACTCGTCAAGTCTGTAAAGTTTTCTGGAGGTGGATTTGAAGCTATTTATGGCGATAAATTGAGTTCTGTGCTCGATATTGAATACAAAACACCAAAATCTTTCAATGGATCTCTAATGGCTTCATTACTAGGAGTTGAGGCACATGTTGAACAAGAAGTTAATTCACGGTTTAATTATTTGGTTGGTGCAAGATATCGTTCAAATGGATATTTGTTAAACTCACTTCCAACAAAAGGTTCTTACAATCCTGTTTTTTGGGATGCACAGTTTTTAACGAATTATGCATTAACAGAGAATGTCACTTGGTCCGTAATTGGTCATTTCTCATCGAATAATTATCGATTCAGTCCGCAAAGTCAAGAGACAGATTTCGGCACAGCAAATGAAGCTTATTCATTTCGAATTTATTTCGATGGACAGGAACAAACGCGTTTTCAAACGATGATGGGAGGGACTTCTGTTAAATGGAAAGTGAACAAAAAGACAAATTTAGATTTCTATACAACCGTTTTTAACACGAATGAACGCGAATATTTTGATATACAAGGACAATATTATATCAACGAATTGGAGACGGATCCTTCCAAAGAAGAATATGGAGATTCTATTGCTGTGCTTGGCGTAGGAACTTTTTTGAATCATGCACGAAATCGCTTGAATGCAACAATTATCAACATTTACCACAATGGTTCGCATGAATTTTCGAATGGTTATAAAAATGACGAAAACACGAAGTTTAGTTCACAAGTCTTAAAATGGGGAGTAAATTTTCAGCATGATGATTTTTACGATGTATTAAGTGAGTGGAAAATGGTTGATTCTGCTGGCTATAGTTTACCTCAATCGAATTCGGGTCAAATTATGCTTTTTGAAACAATCAAAGGAAAGCTGAATTTAACATCAGAGCGTTTTACAGGATTTCTTCAATGGAATGGAAGTTGGTCAAAAATTAAAAGAGATACTATCGTCTCTCTAAATTACAAACTGAAAACTGCAAATGGCAAAGAAGCTAAAACAATTCAAGATACGATTCGTGAATCAGTTGGCCGATGGGCGCTAAGTTTGGGTACGCGTTCTGGATATACTACTGCAAACCAAGAATTCTTCCTTACGCCGCGCGCAACCGTTACCTATTTCCCTAGAGCATATATGGTAAATAAAGGTAAGATTGCCAGAAGAGATTTGAGTTATCGTTTCTCTACTGGTATGTATTATCAGCCTCCATTCTACAGAGAATTCCGAACGTTTGATGGACAATTAAATTTAAATGTAAAATCACAAAAATCCTATCATGCTGTTCTTGGTACAGATGTGTATTTCAATATGTGGGAACGTGATGTTCCCTTTAAGTTTACTGCTGAGATGTACTATAAATACCTTTGGGATGTGAATCCTTATGAAATTGACAATGTCAGAACAAGATATTATGCAGATAATAACGGAGTAGCATACGCATATGGACTTGATTTGAATGTACATGGTCAATTTGTGGAAGGAATAGAATCATTTTTTAAAGTTGGATTTATGTCTACCAAAGAAGATATTCTAGATGATTCATTCAAAGAATATTACAACGCAGCAGGAGATAAAATCGTTTTTGGAATTAGTGAAGATCAAGATATTGTTGACAGTGCAACGATTTATCCAGGTTACGTTCCACGCCCAACTGATCAGTTAATGAATTTTGGAGCAATGGTACAAGATCGTATGCCTGGATTCGAAAGTTTAAGTGTTCAAATGGGCATGCAATATGGATCACGTTTACCGTATGGACCGCCAGATATGAATCGTTTTAAAGATACGCTGCGCATGAAGTCGTATTTCCGAGTTGATATTGGCATGTCCTATGATTTCTTGTACAAGAATAAAAGTAAAGAAGGATTTTTAGCAAAGAATTTTACGGATGCTATTGTTTCATTTGAGGTATTTAATTTATTGGGAATCAATAATGTGCTTTCAAAACAATGGATTCAAGATGTTGAAGGTAAATACTATTCGATACCGAATTATTTGACTCAGCGTCGATTCAATTTAAAGCTCATTTTGCGTTTTTAATTCTTTCTTTTTCTTTTCCGGAAACGATTCTGTTACTTTTTCACAATTCATAGTTTCATTAGTTATGAAAACTATCTCTCTCTTGGTAATAATTCTTTTGGTAAAAGGATACGCCGCAGCTCAAGGAAACGTTGTTATACGTGAAAGATTCAAATTCAAAGATACCGTTGAAATTGATAAGTATTCCCCACAAAATAATGGATTTTCTGCCATTAAACTCAAAATGAACCCAGGCGAATATAACATTCAAAATTTGAATGATTTCCGACTTTTAAAAGGTGTCGCAATTACAGGTGTTGATTTAGTATATTCTGATTTTCCTGTTGGTACTGATTTTTCTGAACTAAATCGAAAAAGAATATTGGAACTTAACATGCATTTGCCTGAAGCTTTTAATTCGGAAATAATAGAATGGAGGATTGTGAAGCAAACAGGTGTCGCTCAAACTGGCGGTATACAAAATTACTTTCATGGTATAGTCGTTTATTACAGACCAATGCCAACTTTTGAAGAGGAACACGAAGAAATTCTTTCCGTAATTGAGGGAAATGCGCCATTGAAGGATTCATCTATTATTAAAGTAATGCAGCGCAATTCGCATTGGAAAGATATGCTAGTTGTTTGCGATGTTACTGGAAGTATGGCTCCTTATACAACACAGATTTTGTTTTGGATCAATAGCAATCAAGCCATTAAATCCTTTAAACAAATTATTTTCTTCAATGATGACGAAGAGGTAAGTAACAATCAAATTGCAGAACTTGATTCTGCTGGAATCTGGGATATTGAAACATCAAATACAAAAAAAGTCATAAAAACGGCTTTATCTGCAATGGAACGGGGTGGACACTATGAAAATAACTTAGAAGCGGTTTGCTATGCAATTAAGAAATATCCAGAAAATAAAAGTAATGTGATTATGATAGCCGATAATTGGGAGAATCCTTGTGACATGAAATTGCTTGAATTCTTGAAAAAGGAAAAAATTCCAATTCGAATTATTGTTTGTGGTGTCGTAGATGCAATCAATCCTATTTACTTAGATATTGCCTATGCAACTGGTGGATCAGTGCATACGATGGAAGGTGATTTAAGGGAAGTAGCTAAGATTGGAGAAGGGAAAATCATCAAATTTGGCAAACAACGATTTAGAATGTCGAAAGGAACGTTTCAGCCTATTTAATTCTTATTTACTCTTTTAAATTGTAAACTCAAATACTTGAGTTAAATTACACGATTGACCTTTGAAAAATGAAGATAAAAGTCCTATGAATTGCGCTCAAATTTGTACTTTTATGGCGCAATAAATCAAAGGAAATATCAACCAATGGAAAAAGTAAATCCGTATATACCTCAAAATAAAGTCCGTATAGTAACTGCTGCGTCTTTATTTGATGGACATGATGCTGCAATAAACATTATGCGTCGCATTATTCAGTCAACAGGTTGTGAAGTTATTCACCTAGGACATGACCGTTCTGTAGAGGAAGTTGTTAATTGTGCAATTCAAGAAGATGCACAAGCAATCGCAATGACATCTTATCAGGGAGGTCACATGGAATATTTCAAGTACATGCATGATTTATTGATAGAAAAAGGTGCTCCTCAAATTAAAATTTTTGGTGGTGGTGGTGGAACAATTCTTCCTTCTGAAATTGCAGAGTTACAAGCATATGGTATTACACGTATTTACCATCCTGATGATGGTCGATCAATGGGATTGCAAGGAATGATTAATGACTTGATTCAGAAATGTGATTTTCCTGTTGGACAAAATGTGCAAGAGGAAGTTAACCATATTAAAGAAAAGAGTGTTCCTGCAATTGCACGCATCATTTCTGCTGCTGAAAATTTCGCTGAAGAATCGAAAGGTGTGTTGGCGCAAGTGCAAGAAATGGCGAAGAAAGTAGATGTTCCTGTATTAGGAATTACGGGCACGGGTGGAGCTGGAAAATCGTCTTTGGTTGATGAATTAGTGCGTCGTTTTTTAATTGACTTCCCAAACAAACAAATGGCTGTGGTTTCGGTAGATCCATCGAAACGAAAGACTGGTGGAGCTTTGCTTGGTGACAGAATTCGAATGAATTCAATCAAGAGTGACCGCGTTTACATGCGTTCATTAGCAACTCGACAATCAAATTTAGCCTTGTCTAAACATGTTGCTGAAGCGATTACAATACTTAAAGCTGCTGAATACGATTTAATCATATTGGAAACTTCTGGAATTGGTCAGTCCGACACAGAAATTCTCGATCATTCAGATGTTTCATTATATGTTATGACGCCTGAATACGGAGCTGCAACGCAACTAGAGAAAATTGACATGTTGGATTTTGCGGATGTCATTGCATTAAATAAATTCGACAAAAGAGGTGCGTTAGATGCGCTTCGTGATGTAAGAAAACAATACCAACGCAACCATAATTTATGGGATGATGATGTTGATACAATGCCTGTTTATGGTACAATCGCTTCTCAGTTCAATGATCCTGGAATGAATTCCATTTATAAAGTTATCATGGACAAAGTGGTTGAAAGAACAGGTGCGGATTTGAAATCAACTTTTGTCATTACAGATGAAATGTCAGAGAAAATCTTTGTCATTCCGCCAGATAGAACACGTTACCTATCCGAAATTTCAGAAAATAATCGTTCATTCGATAAATGGGTTGACAATCAAGTGGAAGTTGCCAATAAATTATTTGGATTAAATTCCTCCATTCAAACCTTGAAGGATTCGAATTTAGATGACAAAGACCGCTTGGTTAAAATTCTTCAAGAAGTTTTTGAAAGCGAAAAATTAAATTTCGATCCTAAAAATTGGGATTTACTTCAAAAATGGGAAGAAAAGAAAGCGACGTATAAAAATCCAACCTTTGAATTCAAGGTAAGAGACAAGGTATTGAAATTAGATACGCACACGGAATCTTTATCGCATCTTCAAATACCTAAAGTAGCAACACCAAAGTATGCAGCTTGGGGAGATATTTTACGTTGGTCTTTACAAGAAAATGTACCTGGGGAATTTCCCTACACAGCTGGACTATTTCCGTTTAAACGAGAAGGTGAAGATCCAACAAGAATGTTTGCTGGTGAAGGTGGACCTGAGCGAACAAATAAGCGTTTTCACTATGTTTCTCTTGGAATGCCAGCAAAACGGCTTTCAACAGCATTCGATTCAGTAACGCTTTATGGAAATGATCCAGATATTCGTCCTGATATTTATGGGAAAATCGGAAATTCTGGGGTTTCAATCTGTTGTTTAGACGATGCTAAAAAATTGTACTCTGGATTTGATTTAAGTCACCCAATGACCTCTGTTTCAATGACAATAAATGGTCCAGCTCCAATGCTTTTGGGTTATTTTATGAATGCAGCAATCGACCAAAATTGTGAAAAACACATTGTAGCCAACGGTTTAGAAAAAGAAGTTGAAGCAAAGATTGCAGCAATTTATAAATCAAAAGGCGTTGCTCGACCAAAATACCAAGGTGAATTGCCTGAAGGGAATAATGGTTTAGGATTAATGCTTCTTGGAGTTACAGGTGATCAAGTTTTACCAGCTGATGTTTATGCGACAATCAAAGCGGAAACGTTGACACAAGTGCGAGGAACGGTTCAAGCCGATATTTTGAAAGAGGATCAGGCTCAAAACACGTGTATTTTCTCGACAGAATTTGCATTGAGATTAATGGGTGACGTGCAACAGTACTTCATTGAAAAAGGTGTGCGAAACTTTTACTCTGTTTCTATCTCAGGTTATCACATTGCAGAAGCAGGAGCAAATCCAATTACACAGTTAGCATTCACGCTTTCAAATGGATTTACATACGTCGAGTATTATATGAGTCGTGGAATGAGCATCAACGATTTCGGACCTAATTTATCGTTCTTCTTTTCAAATGGTATTGATCCAGAATATGCTGTAATTGGTAGAGTAGCTCGTAGAATTTGGGCGAAAGCGATGGCAAAGAAATATGGAGCAAATTCCCGTGCACAAATGTTGAAGTATCATATACAGACATCAGGTCGATCATTGCACGCGCAAGAAATTGATTTTAATGATATCCGTACAACCTTACAAGCGCTATACGCTATCTATGATAACTGTAATTCATTACATACAAATGCTTATGATGAAGCAATCACAACTCCAACAGAAGAATCTGTTCGTCGTGCAATGGCCATTCAGTTGATTATCAATCGAGAATTAGGTTTAACGAAAAATGAAAATCCCTTACAAGGTTCGTTCATTATTGAAGAGTTAACGGATTTGGTAGAGGAAGCGGTATTGTTAGAGTTTGATAGAATTACCGAACGCGGTGGTGTTTTAGGTGCAATGGAAACGATGTATCAACGTTCGAAAATTCAAGAAGAATCATTGTATTATGAAACCTTGAAGCATACTGGTGAATTTCCAATTATCGGTGTAAATACCTTCTTGAGTTCAAAAGGTTCGCCAACGGTATTACCAAAAGAGGTAATTCGCGCGACAGAAGAAGAAAAACAATATCAAATTGAAATGCTCAGAAATCTGCATGAAGGAAATGCCAATGTTTCGAAAGAATACATTTCGAAGGTACAACTTGCAGCTGTTCAAAATAGAAACATGTTTGAACAGTTGATGGAAGCTTGTAAATATGCGTCACTCGGCGAAATTACCAATGCACTTTTCGAAGTTGGCGGTCAATATAGAAGAAATATGTAATTTAAATCCCGATTAATTATCGGGATTTTTTATTTAAAAGTATGAAGAGAGTTACATTCTTTGTGTTGTTTTTACTTGGTTCATTGGCTTTTGGTCAATGTCCCATTATTCCTGCTCCATCCGTTTATCAAGCGGGAACTAGACAACTGAATATTGCTAGTGAATTTTCAATTGATCCAACGAATGCTCCAGTGAATATTTTGAAGTATTTGACTGAAACGTTAAACGATCAAATGGGAATCCGCGTGGTACATTCGACAGCAGGGCGACAATTAGAATTCAAACGTATAGAAAATGTCCCGCAAGATTCATATTCAATTTCCGTAAACGAAAGGATAATTATCACCTATAGTACCGAAGCTAGCTGTTTTTATGCTATTAATTCGCTCATTCAGTTAATTCAGGTCAATGAACAGAATTATTTCATAGATGAATGTTTCGTTCAAGATTCACCTCGCTTTCAGTGGAGGGGATTGCATCTGGATGTAAGTAGACATTTCTTTTCTGTTGATGAAGTAAAACGCTACATCGATTTAATGGCCTTCTATAAATTCAACGTTTTCCATTGGCATTTGACAGATGATCAAGGTTGGCGAATTGAAATTTTAAAATATCCTAAATTAACTTCAATTGGGTCGAGGCGCGATAGTACTTTGAATGGACATTATAGCATGACACCGCATACCTATACTAAAGATAATCACGGTGGATACTATACCCAAGATCAAATTCGAGAAGTGGTTGCTTATGCACAAAATAAATATATTACAATTGTTCCCGAAATTGAAATGCCGGGACACGCCCGAGCCGCACTAGCTGCATATCCTGAATTATCGTGTACTGGGAAGCAACAAAATGTACCAGGGCTCTGGGGTATTTTTGATGATATATTTTGTTCGAAACCAGAAACAATTACTTTTCTGCAAGATGTATTAACGGAAGTTCTAGAATTGTTTCCTTCTGAATACATTCATATTGGAGGTGATGAAGCGCCAAAAACGCGCTGGCATGAGTGCAAAGCATGTCAAAAGAATATTAAGGACAATAATTTGAAAGACGAGCATGAATTACAAAGTTATTTCATACGTCAAATGGATGAATTTCTTACAAAGAACAATCGCAAGTTGATCGGTTGGGATGAAATATTAGAGGGTGGACTTTCTTCAAACGCTTCTGTTATGTCTTGGCGAGGTTTTGATGGTGGAATAGAAGCAGCGAAATTAGGTCACAACGTTGTGATGAGTCCTGGTTCTCATTGCTATTTTGATCATTACCAAAGTAAAAATGCCAGTGAACCGATTGGTTTTGGTGGATATACTCCTCTTGAAAAAGTATATGAGTTCGATCCAGTTCCTTCAGGATTTACTCCTCAACAAGCGACTTATGTTTTAGGTGGACAAGCTAATTTATGGACCGAATACATTCCAACAATGCGTCAGCTGGAATACATGGCTTATCCACGTGCATTAGCACTTTCACAAGCTCTTTGGTGTACTAATAAACCTAGTTTTGAACAATTTAAAGAAGTATTTATTAAGTATCACATACCAAGTTTAAAAGCTCGTAAAGTGAATTTTTCTATGGCTCTGTTTTATCCAAAAATGAAAATTAACAGGAATAAAAAAGGATTGAACATTAGTTTTCAAAGTGAAGAAGATGATCATTTTGATGTTTTTATTAAATCAAATGATATTGTAAATAAAATAGATGAAAAAAGGATTTTAAAAGAAACAGACTCGCTCTATTTTGAAAGAAATCAAGGTCCACCAGCCATAATTGATTATAACTTTAAAGTGACATCTGAGAATTTAGTAAAGCCAGCGAATTTTACATTTTCTAATCATTCTTCTATTGGACTTCCTGTCGAGTTAATTACAAAACCAAGCGAAAAATATAATTATGGTGGTGATCTAACCTTGGTAGATGGAATTTTTGGTGTGGAACCATGGAAAGGACATGAATGGTTGGGTTATCAATCAGATACAATAGAATTCATTGTTGATTTAGAGTCGAAAAAGAAGATGGTTGGATTTCAATTGAATTTTCTGAAAAATGAAGGTTCATGGATTTATTTACCAGATGCTGTTCAATTGCAAGTTTCCAAGAATAAAAAACACTGGAAAAAATTAAGAAGAATATCATTCCAAATGCTTTTTAAAGGTGGTATTACAGTCTCGAATAAGAATACCTATGTTCAATCTATCAGTAAGAAAGGCCGCTATTTAAAAGTCCTGATATTTCCAAAAAAATCCATACCACCAGGAAATGAAGGAGCCGGGCAAAAACCATGGACATTTATTGATGAGTTAACAATTAACTGCAAATAATGAAATTTGAACTTTGCGCTGCTTCAATTGAAGCTATTCAACTAGCCAAACAACACAATTTTAACCGAATTGAACTTTGTCAAAGCCTCGAACAGGGAGGTTTAACTCCGTCATACGGGATGATAGAATACGCTCAAGCTTTTGGAATTGAAACACATGTACTTATTCGACCACGACCAGGTGGATTTGTATATTCACGTGACGAAATAGAAGTTGTTTTAAGAGAAATTATTTCATGCAAACGAATAGGAGTGAAGGGTGTAGTTGTTGGAGCTTTAAAAGATTCTGGAGAAATAGATAGTGAAGTAATGAAGGAGATGATTGATAAAGCGGAAGGTATGGATGTTACTTTTCATCGTGCTTTTGATGATTCAATCGAATGGAAACCTTCGTTAGAAATATTGATAAATTTAGGAGTGGAAAGAGTTTTGTCGTCTGGTTTAGCAACGAATATTGAAAATGGAATGCCAGTATTGAAACAAATGGTACAATTTGCAGATTCCAATATTGAAATCATGGCTGGAGGAGGCGTGAACGCTGCTAATGTATGTCGCTTAATTGAGGATGTTCAGCCAGATGCAGTGCATTTTTCGGGAACATCTAAATTTGAATTGGATGAGGATTCCTTCTTTTCAGAATCTATTTTGAAGGTTGATCCTAAAAAAGTACAGCGAATTTTGGATGTTGCAAGAATAATGTAATCTTTTTGATAGAACTGCGTTCTGGATGTATGAGACATTTTATTTTATTTTCAGTCATAGTATTCGCTTCGGTAAGGTTAAATGCACAATGTGATTCTATCGAAGCATTGAATATGCAAATATATGAGTTGGCAAAAGCTAAGTTGGGCAAAAAAGTCGATCGTGGAGAATGTTGGGATTTAGCAAAATATGTCTTAGACAAAACTGAATGCGAATGGGATGGGATGTACAAGTTTGGCAGAGAATTATTGTCCGACGAATGTGTAATGCCTGGTGACATAATTCAATTCAAAAATGTTAAAATTAAATATAAGAAAGGCAATACAACATATACAGAATTAATGACACATCACACTGCATTGGTTCATGAAGTTAAATCGGAAAATGAATATGTTTTAATACATCAAAACACGGGCTATACTGGTCGTAAGGTTGGGATAAGCGGATTAAGACTTGAAACAATAATCAAAGGAAGTATTAAGATTTATCGTCCAATAAAAAAATCTTAAATCCGGTCTAAAACGTAAACAATCAATTCCTTCATTTCCTTTTCATATCCCTTTGAAAAATCTAGTCTTGGTCTATTTGCAACACCTAAGCATATTGTTGCACACTGGTGACCTAAACTTTTTCCGAGTGCAAAGAGTGCTGAACTTTCCATTTCGAAATTGAGGATGCGCTCATTTTTGTATTGAAAAGCAGTTAATTGTTCATTCAGTTGAACTGTTTTTGTTGCAAGCCTTAATTGTCTTCCTTGAGGACCGTAAAATCCACTAGAAGTAACTGTAATCCCTTTAATAGTCAATTCTGAATCTAATTTTGAAGTCAATTCGTTAGAAGCTGAAACAAGATATGGTTCAACTTTCGCAGGTAGATGAACTTGGGTGGAAAAAGCAGTTAATAATTCTATTTCTGCAGTGGTAAATGAAATTCCATAAAAATGAGCGACATTATCAAGTCCAATTGCGTGTGTTGAAAGAATATATGAATGAACAGGGATTTCAGCTTGTAAAATTCCACAAGTTCCAATACGAATTATTTCAAGCGACTTTTTTTGGGATTTCTCTTCACGTGCAATTAAATCAATATTTGCTAAGGCATCCAATTCATTTATAGTTATATCGATATTGTCAGTTCCTATTCCAGTTGAAAGTGCTGAAATACGTTTTCCTTTGTAAATACCTGTGTGACAAACAAATTCACGATGTTGTGACGTATGTTCTATTGTGTCAAAAAAATGGGAAATCATCGCTACACGATCTTGATCACCAACAACAATGACTTTATCTGCAATTTGACTTGGATTTAGTCCAAGGTGATAAACATTGTTTTTTGAGTCTAAAACTAATTCTGATGAAGGAAACATAAGACCTATAAAATAAAAAAGTGCCGAATAACCGTCGGCACTTTAAGTTGATAATTAAAATTACTTCGTAATACTACCAAAAACTTTTTGAAGCAGATCAGATACACGCGCCATTGGGTCCTTACGGATTTTATTTTCTTCCTTTGCTACCATTAAGAATAGTCCACTTATTGCTTTTTCTGTAACATATGCATTTAAATCAGGATTCAATTTTTCACCACCAGTAATCGTCATAGCACTGTTGTATTTGGTGATAATAGGATTCCAATAGTCAGTCAATTTTACTTTTGCGATTGCTGCCTCAACCTTTGGACGGAAAGCCGCAGTTAATTGAGCGGTTGTTTGATTTTTCAAGTATGATGTTGCTGCTCCATCACCACCATTAAGAATATTAAAACCATCTGAAACCGTCATGTTTTTTATGGCATCTACAAATATAGGAAGTGCTTCTTTAGATGCTTCTTCAGCCGCTCGGTTCAAGGTCGTTTCAAATTTTTCGACTTGTCCATCTAATCCCCATTCAAGTGCTTTTTGGCGAACTTTAATGGCGTCCTGTGGAAATGGTAATTTGATTAATGAGTTACCATTAAAACCATCTGTCACCGAAGTAAGATTAACAGAGTTTTTAATTCCAACGGATAATGCTTCTTTTAATCCGGAAATCACTTCTTCATTTGTCAATTTCGGCGTTGTACTTGCAGTTGTTGTTCCAACACCAACAACCGATGCTGCTTCATTCAATACATCACAACTTACGATAGTTAGTATCAAAGAAAATGAAGAGGTAAGTATAAATAGTTTTTTCATTGTTTTTAATTTTTATCAAACATACTAATTTCAATGCTCATGTCAAAAAGAGTACCAAACAAAAAAGGAGGTTTTAAACCTCCTTTTAATGATTGTGTTATCTTAAAACGTTTATGTATCGTTTGAATTCCTGTTTACCATCATTGTATGGTTCTTTAACAG